>JALOMX010000289.1 GCA_025455245.1 Chitinophagaceae bacterium | reverse complement strand
ACCGATCCTTATGCCAATGTAGCCTATTTCAGCAGCGATAACCGCCCTTATAGTTACACAGGAGCTTTACACATAGACACCCTTCGCGAAGGCTCGATGGTGATTGATATGATTGATGCCAAAACCCGCAAGGTGGTTTGGCGCTCCACTGCACAGGGTAAAAAGTATGAAGATGAAAAGCTTTCACCGGAGAAAGCCGCCGGGGTTTATATACCTGCCATGCTGAAAAAGTTGCCAAGAAAGTGAGGATGAAAAAACTCAACCACCGATCCAGGCCAGGTAATTATCTTCCGATACCACATCGAAAACCGCCTCGGGGTAGGCTTTGGAGAAGGCTAATGGAGCCTTAGGCGTTTTTTGAAGTTTCCACTTTAGCTCCCACGCTGTGAGTGTTCCATCGGTTTCTTCCAACAGGTCAATTTCCTGCTGATCGTAGGTTCGCCAGAAATAACTGTTTACAATCGAGCCTTTATAGGCATGCAGTTTCAGTCTTTCGGCAAGGAGGTAATTTTCCCAAAGCGCCCCCATATCCTGTCTGAGTGCCAGCGGCTGAAATTGCCGGATGACAGCGTTTCTTATTCCATTGTCGTAAAAATATATTTTCTGGCTTTTTGAGATTTCCTTGTGCAGGTTCCTGCTGAATCCGGTCCTGCGGTAAATGATAAACACTTTGGCAAGTAAATCAAGGTACCGTTCAACGGTGTTTTTGCTGATGCCTAAAGTATTTCCCAACGATTCAATCTTTACTTCGGAACCTACCTGAAATGCAAGCAGTTTTAGAAGGTCAAGTATTTTTTGCGGGTGCCGTATGTCTTCAAAAGAAAGTATATCCTTGAGCAGATAGGTATTCACCAACTCGTTTAGGTAACTCTTTTTATCATCAAGGTTAGGAATGTTCAGTACTTCGGGGTATAATCCATAAATCAATTTTTCTTCCAGCTTTTGGCGGGTGGTCAATGGATTTTCGTAGGGTGCAAGCTCCATTTGGCTCATAGGGTACAGGTGGTAGGAAAGCGTTCTTCCGGCAAGCGGTGCACCCTGTTGCTGCAGGTGAAAAGCTGATGACCCGGTGAGGATAATGTGCAGGGGCTTAATATTATCGATCATCAGCTTGGCCTTTTGCCCGATGTCATTCAGGTATTGTGCTTCATCTATCATCAACACCGCATATCCTTGCAGCAAGCGTTGATAATTGGCAATGCTCTGTTGTTCGAGGATGGCGGCTGTATCGGCATCTTCCCCGTTCAGGTGAAGCACTTTTTTTTCGGTTGCCCCTTCTATTGCCTCAAGCAAGGCCGATTTGCCTACCCTACGGGCGCCAATCAATAAGCTCACTTTTTGCTGATTGAGCCCTGCCAACACACGGTCAAATATGCTCCTTGTGAACTGCTCCATGGTTATAAAATGTAAATTTCGTCAAAATAATGACGCAATTTACATTAATTCCGTCAGTATACTGACGGAATTTTGAAAAATTAGTGAAAATAGCCTGAAAATTCCATTAGCAAACTATGTGAATTCGAATATCCCTTGAAAATTGATTTCCATAAAAAATACGCGCAGCCAAAATGCCGCGCGTGCCCCAAACTTCTTTACCCGTTATAATTTTTTTCTTATTCGTTATTCCAAAACCTAAGCCTCCTGCGCCTTCAAAGCCTTCGCAGCCCTAATCCGGTCATTTTCATCGAGCATTACCTTACGCATGCGAATGAAGTTGGGGGTTACCTCAATACACTCATCCTGCTGAATGTATTCCATACATTCCTCGAGGGTCATGAGTGTTTTGGGGGCAATACTAGTAGCAGCATCGCTTCCGCTTGCGCGATGGTTGGTTAGTTTTTTACCTTCATTGGGGTTTACCACGAGGTCGCCGGGTTTGTTATTTTCACCAATAATCATACCCGCATACACCTCCTCACCCGGGTCCACAAAGAAAAATCCGCGGTCCTGAAGTTTATCAAGCGAGTAAGCAGTGGTAGTACCTGCATCTTTTGCCATCAGCACCCCATTGATCCGGCCGGGGATAGCTCCTTTCCAGGGCTTGTAATCGGTAAAGCGGTGTGCCATAACAGCCTCACCTGCTGTGGCGGTAAGCATATTGGTACGCAGGCCAATCAACCCGCGGCTTGGTATTTCAAATTCAAGGTGCTGCATATCGCCCTTGGTTTCCATCACCAGCATTTCGCCTTTCCTGCGGCTTACGAGGTCAATGACCTTGCTTGCAAATTCTTCGGGAACATCCACTACAAGGTTTTCGTATGGTTCGCATTTTTGCCCGTCAATTTCCTTTATCAATACCTGCGGCTGTCCTACAGTAAGTTCATATCCCTCGCGGCGCATGGTTTCTATCAATACGCCGAGGTGAAGGATACCACGACCGTACACAAGAAATGAGTCAGCGCTGTCTGTATCTTTTACCCTTAAGGCAAGGTTCTTTTCAGTTTCTTTCATCAGGCGGTCACGCAGGTGCCGGCTTGTCACAAACTTACCGTCTTTACCAAAAAAGGGCGAATTGTTGATGCTGAACATCATGCTCATGGTGGGTTCGTCCACACTGATGATGGGGAGGGCTTCGGGGTTTTCGGCATCGGCAATGGTGTCGCCAATGTTGAAATCTTCAATGCCTACCACCGCGCAAATATCTCCGCAAACCACTTCGCTCACTTTGCGTTTGCCCATGCCCTCAAACACATACAGTTCGCGTACCCGCTGCTTTTTAATGGAGCCATCAGCCTGTACTAAGGCAATTTGCTGGTTTTCTTTGATGACCCCGCGGGCCACTTTTCCAATGGCAATACGACCAAGGAAGGATGAATAATCCAGTGAAGTTATCTGCAATTGCAGCGTTCCTTCATTCATTTTAGCTGCCGGAACATGCTTTAAAATACCATCCATCAGGGGAATGATATCTTCCCTTGGGGTGAGGCTGTCGTTGAACCAGCCATTTTTTCCGCTACCATAATAGGTTGGGAAGTTAAGCTGTTCTTCTGTGGCATCAAGGTTGAAAAAGAGTTCGAAAACGGCATCGTGCACTTCATCGGGGCGGCAATTGGGTTTGTCCACCTTATTGATGATGACGATGGGGTGCAGGTTAAGTTGGAGGGCCTTTTGCAATACAAAACGGGTTTGCGGCATAGGGCCTTCAAAGGCATCCACCAACAGGATAACCCCGTCGGCCATTTTGAGTACGCGCTCTACCTCACCTCCGAAATCGGCGTGGCCGGGGGTGTCTATCACATTGATTTTTACGTCGTTATACACCACGCTCATATTTTTCGAGAAAATGGTGATACCACGTTCTTTTTCCAGGTCATTGCTGTCCATGATGAGTTCGCCCGCATCCTGATTGTCGCGGAATACCTTGGTGCTGCGAATGATGTTGTCCACCAGGGTGGTTTTTCCATGGTCAACGTGCGCAATGATGGCAATATTTCTGATCTGCATAATTATCCTTAAAAAGTTTGCAAAGGTACGGGTATACAGCCAAAGGGAATTGTGAAGGTTTTGTTTCCTTTTAATTGGGGTTTTGTAAAACTATTTGCAATCTGCCTAACGGTTTTTGATTAGTTGCTTCAACCTATCGGTACAATTCGAAATAACAAATCCAGAATGTTGTATGTAAAATCTAAAAGGCATTTGATTTGCCAATATGCAAAGACTAAATAATTATTTCTAACGATATTTTATATCGGAAACCAACTGTGGCAAAGCTTACATGGTAAATAAGCCTTCAGGCAATTTTTGGTTTAAACAACTTCCTTTTTAAATA
>JALOMX010000288.1 GCA_025455245.1 Chitinophagaceae bacterium | reverse complement strand
GATGTATTTCTTATTCTTGCTGCAGTTACAAAATCATAAGCCCCACCAAAAACGGCGATAGTAGGGCTCTTTTTAAATTCTTTATTATCCTGCGCATTTACTGTAATAGCTGAAAAAATGAATAAAAACCCGGATAAAATTTTTCTCATAAATTAGAAATTTTTGCAAATGTATATGAGTATTAATGTTTTGTTTGCACAATTAGTTCACATAAACATAGATTAAATAAAAAAACCCCCAAAAGGGGGCTGTTTATAATTTAAAAACTGCTAAAGACTGTCCGGTTTCGATTTACCCAGATTTTCAACCTCAACCTTGGCAATTCCAGAATTGATCATCCCTATTTCTTCCGCAGCCATTTTTGAAAAGTCAACTACCCTGTTCATCCTTGGATGCATCCGGTCGTTTACCTTAACGACCACAGATTTACCATTTCTGAGGTTGGTAACCCGAAGCCAGGTACCCAATGGATATTGATTGCTTGCACAGGTAAGTTTTTGCTGACTGAATATTTCACCTGATGCAGTTTTCCGACCGGAAAACGAATTGTGATAGTAACTCGCGGTTCCTTTTTTGTTTTCCTTTTTCTCGGCTGCATTATCCGGAAGATTGCCGGATGAAGCCAATGTTACCAGGAAAACCATTAGCAGTGGCGGGACAGATGCCGCCCTCAGCAAGGTCTTAAGCGTTCTATTAATTTTTTTTACCGTCATATCCGGTTGTTTTTAGTGAGTAATAGGTGTTTCCAACAAACTGTAATGAAGAAACCCTTAAAATCAGAAGGCCGACCGGCCTGTTTGTGTGTGAAAATATTTCAAAAAGAAAATCGCATATTTATACCAATATTCCTTTTTTGTAACCTTTATTTACCTCTTGATGAGATTATTTTCTTTCTGTAAAACGACGCAAAAGTATGGGTTTTTGAATTGCATTTGCCTTTTCCTGATAATTTTAACACTTGAAGGATTCTCGCAATCAAATGAAAATCAACTATTTGTAATAAAAACTAAAAAAGTCTATCAGGCCTGGGTAAATGAAAACGGACACCAATTGGTCCGGATTTCGGAAGTAATAAACCCTCTCTTTTTCTCTTTACCTTATGGTACCCGAAGTAATTTTACCGGGCAAAAACTCTATACCAATCATTCATTTTGGGTACTTGATGAGGCAGCAGAAAGGTTGAAAAAGGTCCAGGACAGTTTAAAAAACAGGAATCTTTCCCTTTATTTTTTTGACACCTATCGCCCGTATTCAGTTACCAAAAAAATGTGGAAGATAGTACCCGACGAACGCTATGCAGCAAACCCTGCAAAGGGAAGCGGTCACAACAGGGGTATTGCAGTTGACGTTTCGCTTGCCGACCTTTCAACAGGTAAGCCGTTGCCTATGCCTACCGATTTTGACAACTTTACTGACACTGCCCACCATGACTTCACCGGTTTAACGGATGAAATCATACAAAACAGGGCGCTATTAAAAGGAGTAATGGAGCATTTCGGATTCAGGGCCCTTGGTACGGAGTGGTGGCATTACAGCCTTCCGGATGGGGCCAAATACCCTGTTCTCGACCTGAAATTTTCAAAACTGAAACGAATTAAACCCCAACAGGTAGTCAAAACTATGCGTTAAGTGATTCCTCGAGTTCCATAAGTTTTTCGAAGGCTGTTTCATATTCTGCCTGCAGCAAAACCATTTGCCCCTGGCTTTGCTGATATTTTATTTCAGTTTCCCTGAATTTATTTTTATCTCCGTAAACATCAGGTGAGGCAAGCAGGGATTCCAGGTGTTCTATTTCCTTTTTTAACGCGGCAATTTGCTGTTCTATCTTTTCAAAAGTCCGCTGTTGTTTTTGAAATTCCTTCTGAAGTTCTTTATTAATGGGTTTACCCTTTGGCACATTTTCATTTTGCAAAACGGTTTTCCCGTTTTGATCTGCAGGAGTTTCTTTTTTGGGCATTGCCTGGATTACGGACGGCCCCTGTTGGGACTTACCGGCTTCCAGCTTCTCTTTCCAAAGCAGGTATTCTTCATAAGTTCCCCTGAATTCTTTAATCTGATGGTCGATGATTTCCCAGAATACGTTAGCAACCTTACTGAAAAAATAACGGTCGTGACTTACAAGTATCAGGCTGCCTTCGTACCTGTTCAACGCTTCCACCAACAGTTCCACACTGTGCATGTCAAGGTGGTTGGTTGGTTCGTCGAGCATCAAAAAATTGGCTTTACTCACTATCGTCTTGGCAAGGGCTACCCGGGCTTTTTCGCCCCCGCTCAACACCCTGATCTTTTTCTCCACTTCATCGCCGCTGAACAGAAAGCATCCAAGCAGCGAACGGTATTCAAGTTCTGTTTTGCCTGCCCTGCTTGTATTCATTTCTTCCAGAATGGTATGATTGAGATCAAGGGCCTCCAACTGATGTTGTGCATAAAAAGCTTCCTGAACGTTGTGGCCCCAAATGCGCTGTCCTTGGATGGGTTCACTGCCGGCAATGATGCGCAACAAGGTAGATTTACCCTTTCCGTTGGCTCCAATAAGTGCTATCTTATCACCACGAACGATTTCAGCATCGCTATGCTCAAGAATACTGAGGGTTCCAAACGATTTACTGACATCCTTCAGGGTACAGATGATTTTTCCCGGCTGTTTATCTACCATGAAATTGATCCGGATGTTGGGCCTTTCAAGTTCTACATCCTCAATGATATCCAGTTTTTCAAGCCGCTTCATGGCGCTTTGTGCCTGTGCGGCCTTGGTGGCTTTGGCCTTGAACCTCTCAATAAACCGCTCCTGCTGCCTTATGTATTCCTGCTGATTTTCAAATGCCCGCTTTTGCAGTTCAATTCTTTCTACTTTTTCCTTCTCATAAAAATCATAATTACCACTGTAAATGTGTAATTCCTGCTGGTAGAGTTCAACAATTTTTTTAACCATCCGGTTCAGGAAAAACTTATCATGGCTTACAATAACCACACTGCCGGGATAATGCTGAAGATATTTTTCCAACCATTCAATAGAAGGAAGATCAAGGTGGTTGGTCGGTTCGTCAAGCAGCAATACGTCAGGATGCTGAAGGATCATTTTGGCAAGCAATACACGCATCCGCCAACCACCGCTGAACTGCTGAAAAGGTTTTGAAAACTGATCGGTTTCAAATCCAAGGCCATGCAGTATTTCCTCTGCCTGATGCTCCATGTTGTATCCCCCAGCTACTTCAAAATCATGCAACAGGTGGGCATATTCTTCAAGCAAAGCTTCATTATGTGCATCGGTTTCAAGCGCCTTTTCCACCCTGTTCAGTTCTTTTTGTACCCTCCTTGCTTCCTCAAAAGCATCCATGGCTACTTCAAGAATCGATTTATTGATCTCCTGACTAAGCAGGTCCTGATGCAGGTAGCCGATGGTAACATTTTTGCCGCGTTCCACACTTCCGCCCGACGGGGTATATTCACCAACCAAAACCTTTAAAAGGGTCGATTTTCCGGTACCGTTATATCCAATCAACCCTATTCTTTCATTAGGGTGGATGTGCCACGTTGCATCCCGTACAATGGTCCGTGCTCCAAATTCAAAAGTCACATTCGTTAATCCTACCAACATGCCGCAAAAGTAATTGCCGTTTATGAATAAACTCTTTATTAACCTTTTACATTCGTTCGGCTACAATACCTTTACCGCCGAATTTTCAAAACCATACGGTAAAAAGGTTGTTATTACCTGACTTTTATGAGCCACCGCTGCTTTTTCATTATTTTTTTTCTTGTTTGGATTA
>JALOMX010000025.1 GCA_025455245.1 Chitinophagaceae bacterium | reverse complement strand
TCTGCTAAAAACAGGTAATAAAAAGGTTTGACAACCTCACCCGGTACAGGCCTGAACAATACATTAAAAACAGCTTCCGGAAAGACTTCCGCAAAACCTGAAAAGGTTGGCTCAAGCTTTTTCATGTTAAGTTCTGTATTGGCATCAAGAGCCAGAAATTCGATCCTTCTTTCCACTATATAATTAGGTAAATTAAGGGCCGGGACCAATTTATCTGCTACGAAAAATACAAGGGTCAGCAAACCCAAAAAAACTGAAACCTTAAGAATTGCCCATTTGGGAAATCTCTTTAAAAAGAAGTAAATAAATAATAACATTATAAATGTGGCAGCAATCAGGTATTTAAAGAAAAACAGCAGAAAGAATAAAACGAGGATACCCAAAAACCTTACGGGTCTTGCATTTTCATTTAATTTATAAAGGGCCGGAATGATGGCGGCAATCAGGCAAAGCTCAATCCCCTCTTTTAGCACCACACTTGTAAAGAAAAAGGCAGATGGAAAAAGAAACATCCAGAAACCGAGCCATGGATGAGCAAAAATTCTTCTTAAGTACACCCAACAGCGCAAAAAAAGAAAGGAGGCCAGACCGTTGAACAGCAGGACATTGGTATAAATGTGGCCTCCTGAAAGGAAATCGAGCAGAAAGTGAATAAACTTAATCCCGTCAAATACCGTTCGGATAAAATCTGAATCTGTTTCTCCGATTCTGAAATCCGTTATGGTAAAAACATCTGCGAGGTATGAAGGAAAACCTGCAGGGTCTTGCCAAAAACGTTGGTACATTTCAAGACCGTCTCCAAAAAAAAGATCAATATCGGCTTTTGCCGATGGGATATACCGGATCATTATAAAGGTATAAACCATGCCGGTAGCCATTTTGGCAAACGTAAAGGAAAGGGCGCCGGCAGGTTTCAATCCTTCTGTCCTGAGCCATCCATTTCTTCCGATGAGCCATAAAATGAGAATTCCGTAAACAAGTGGAAGAAAATATTTTATTACAGCGTCCAACCCGGGAGTTTTAAGCAAATTTGGGGAAGATGATGTACACAGTTGGAATTATTTCCTCCGTTTCGGTGATAATCTTTACTTTTCCCGCTAAAATCTAATTCAGGAATTTTAAAAAGACTAATTACTAACTGTATGAGTTTGTTCGTAAAAAAGCCACTTGACCAAATTTTGGCGCAGGCAGCCGACTCGGAAAAAGGGCTTAAAAAAACCCTTGGGGCAGGAAACCTTGTGGCATTGGGAATTGGTGCCATTATTGGCGCGGGGTTGTTTGTTCGTACGGCGGCGGCGGCGGGGCAGGCAGCAGGACCCGGTGTTACCCTATCTTTCATTGTAGCGGCAATTGGTTGTGCTTTTGCCGGTTTGTGCTACGCAGAGTTTGCAGCAATGATCCCCATTGCCGGAAGCGCATATGCGTACAGTTATGTTACTATGGGCGAAATGATTGCATGGATTATCGGTTGGGCACTCATAATGGAATATGCATTGGGAGCTGCTACGGTAAGTATTGCCTGGAGCGAATATTTAAACAAACTGCTCGGAGGTGCAGTGCCGTATGAATGGTGCCATTCGCCCTTTGAAAGCTTCACCGATTCAGCGGGTGTGGTTCATCAGGGCATTATTAACGCACCTGCACTGGTTATCCTTTTCCTCATAACGCTTTTGCTCATTAAGGGTACACAGGAGAGTGCGCTGGTAAATGCCATTATTGTATTTATTAAAGTGGCCATTGTTCTTTTATTTATTGTTATCGGTTGGGGTTTTATAAACCCTGAAAATCATACCCCATATTTGATTCCTGAAGGCACGGCTCCGGTACTGGATTCGGCCGGAAAGGAAATCGTAAACTATGATGGATTTTTTAAACATGGTTTCGGGGGTATACTTGGCGGAGCCGCCATTGTATTCTTTGCCTTTATTGGTTTTGATGCCGTAAGTACTGCGGCTCAGGAGGCAAAAAACCCTAAACGCGATATGCCCATTGGTATTCTTGGCTCATTGGTTGTTTGTACCATTCTGTATATCCTTTTTGGCCATGTACTCACCGGGGTAGCAAACTGGCAGGAATTCGTGGACCCCGAAAAAGGCCGTGAAGCATCGGTGGCATATGCTATTTCACAATATATGACCGGTTATAGCTGGCTGGCATCGGCAGTAACGGTTGCAATTCTTGCCGGATTTTCTTCGGTAATTCTTGTGATGCTTATGGGGCAAAGCCGTATTTTTTATACGATGAGCAATGATGGACTGATACCTAAAGCATTTGGGGATTTACATCCAAAATTTAAAACACCTTACAAAGCAAACTGGATTCTGTTTGTATTTGTCGGGCTTTTTGCAGCATTTGTTCCCGGCCACGTAGCGGGCGACCTTACGAGTTTTGGCACCCTTTTTGCTTTTGTGCTTGTAAGCATCGGTGTCTGGATTTTGAGGGTTAAAAGTCCTGAAATCTCCAGGCCATTTAAAACTCCGTTGGTTCCGTTGGTTCCTTTTTTGGGAGCGATCATTTGTGCAGGCATGATTGTTGCCATTGATACACGCACATTGCAATTTGCCGCCGTTTGGATGGTTGTCGGTCTGTTGGTTTACCTGTTTTACAGCCGTCATCACAGCAAGTTGAAAATACCCCATAAAAATATTTTGCCTACTGCAGATGATTTTGAGGCAAATAATTAATCAATAAAATTTCAATTAAAAACCGCATCTGAAACGGATGCGGTTTTTTATTGCATGGCTCTACCTTACTTTTGCAGCCCAAAAAGTAAAACTGTCCAAGTTTGAAATTCGGATCAGGCAGACTTGCTGATGTGAATTTGAAACGTAGCATTCAAAATATTAAATATTATGGGTCGGATTTTTGAAGTACGCAAAGCCTCCATGTTTGCCCGCTGGGACAAAATGGCCAAGAATTTTACAAGGATCGGTAAGGAAATTGTCATTGCCGTAAAGGCAGGAGGGCCGGACCCATCGACCAATGCTGCGCTAAGACGTTGTTTTCAAAATGCCCGCAGCGTAGGAATGCCCAAAGACCGTGTGGAAGCAGCCATTAAGCGTGCCACCGGCAAGGAAATGATCAATTATGATGAAATTCTTTACGAGGGATACGCACCCCATGGCGTTGCCATTTTGGTGGAAACCGCAACAGATAATCATGTACGAACCGTAGCCAATGTAAAAAGCCATTTTACCAAAGGCGGAGGCGCATTGGGAAACAGCGGCAGTGTGGCTTTTCAGTTCAAAAAAATGGGTGTTTTCAAACTGAAACCGGAAGGCCTGAATGCAGAAGAACTGGAATTTGAACTGATTGATGCCGGGTTGGAAGAATTGGGAGAAGGAACGACAGAGCCCGACAATGCAGGCAACACACAGGAGGTGCTGGTTTTGCGCTGTGCTTTTACCGATTTTGGCAACCTCCAATCAGCCCTTGATGCAAAGGGAATTACCCCCTTAAGTGCAGAGGTTGAGTGGATTCCAACCACCACGGTACCCGTTACTGATGAACAGGCCGATGAAGTGAGCAAACTGATTGAACGCCTTGAACAGGATGAAGATGTTCAGAAAGTGTTTCACAATATGGGGTGATTGGCCCTTTAAATTCAGAAAGGTATTTTTTCTCCTGATTAAGGCGAAATAAGATACCCTGACAAAATACCGCTTAAAACTCTTGAATCAAAGCTTGGGCTATTAGTAGGGTTATAGACCCACGAATACCCATAACTAACAGTAGTTGGAACCGTAGAAATATAAACATCCTTTTGCCATACTGCTGTTTCTTTGCCTGTCCAACCGCTTGCGGTTCCATCTTTTCTGAAGGAATCAAAAAAATGGGTTTCATAGGCGTCCCCACCCACAAAAAACCTCATATTTGCCAGCATAAAATTTGCAACCGTCTGGGTATTAAATGAAATTCTTAATGCAAAATTTCCTTCAAAATGATAAAGACCTGGCTGGTTTATGGTAATTGAACCATTAGACGGGGTACTGATTGCAGTAGGATTGGTGTTATAAAGAACGGTTCGGGTATTAGTTGGGCTTCCACCGGTGGATGTGCTTGTTAAAGAAACAGCAAAGCGGATATTGTTATCATATGCGCTGCTTAAAGTTTGCCACGATGGGGTATTGACGCCTCCGCCGGAGGTTAACACCTGACCTGCACTACCACTCGTACCGTTGATAAATAGTCTTCCATTCAACCGCATTCCCCCTTCAACGTCAAGGTGCCACTGTGGGTTGGTGGTATTTATGCCTACAAAGCCATTTTCGCGAATGGTAAGCTTAGGCTGTGACTGAATAGAAAGATGCAATTTCCCGACTGAGTTTCCGGTACCAGTTCCAAAATCAACATCAGCCGCACCACCTCCAAATGACCCCAGGTATCCACGGTAATTCCCATCCTCATATAATGCCATGTACATTTGATTACCGCCAAATAATGCAGCCGTAAGTCCCTGACTTGATTGTACATGCAAGGGTGCTAGTGGTGATGCACCTATTCCGACCCATCCATTGCCCCGCAAAGAAAGTACATCTCCAAAACCATGCCTGTAAAAGTTAAGAAATGAGCCGACGCCTGCATCGGAATCATCAACCCTTGCCGCAATATCCCAATACCGGTTGTTGGTAATCTGATCATATTGATTGTTGGTCATTCTCAGGCGTGCAAAATCATCATCATCTTCCATTAACAAGAGTTGAGCCCCTTCTATACTTCCAAGGTTGGAATTTTTGCTGATCTCAAGACTTGCACGAGGGTTAGCCGTTCCGATTCCAATATTTTGTGAATACAATAATTCACTGATAATCAGAAAGCAACAACCAAAAAATAATAACCGCATAGCCAATTAGTTTGATGAACACTAAAAATAAAAAAATCGGTCATTACCAAAGACTTTTGCTAAGCAATAATGGGAATGATTTTGTTAAAACACAACAATGCTCCTGTTTATCTCCAATTTCCCAATCGCCCTTATCTTCGCCCAGATATGAGTCAAAAGTTAACCGCCGCCATTACCGCCGTTGGTGGATTTGTACCCGACCACGTGCTATCGAATTTTGATCTTGAGCAGATGGTCGACACCAACGATGAATGGATTCGTAGCCGTACCGGCATTGAAGAACGCCGCATTCTGAAAGGTGAAGGAAAAGGAACAAGCGACCTTGGAACTCCGGCAGTGCAGCAAATTCTCACCAAAAAAGGAATCGACCCTTCGGAAATAGAATGTATCATTTGTGCCACTGTTACTCCTGATATGGTATTTCCGGCCACGGCAAATATTATAGCGGATAAAGTGGGTGCCGTAAATGCTTTCAGCTTTGATATAGGAGCAGCCTGCAGCGGTTTTTTATATGCATTAACACAAGGGGCCGCTTTTATAGAAAGTGGGCGTTACAAAAAAGTTATCGTAGTAGGAGCTGACAAAATGAGCTCCATTATTGATTATACGGATAGGGCTACCTGTATCATTTTCGGAGACGGAGGAGGTGCTGTTTTACTTGAGCCCAACTATGATGGATACGGAGTCTTAGACAGCATACTGAGATCCGATGGTCAGGGCAGGCACTTCCTGCACATGAAAGCAGGTGGATCCATGAAGCCTGCAAGTATTGAAACCGTAATGGCCAAGGAACATTTTGTATATCAGGAAGGTCAGGCGGTGTTTAAGTTTGCCGTAAAAGGAATGGCAGATGTAAGTGCGGAACTGCTTGAAAGGAATAACCTTACCGGTGATGATATTGCATGGCTTGTACCGCATCAGGCCAACCTTCGTATTATTGACGCTACAGCCAACCGCATGGGACTACCCAAAGAAAAGGTAATGATCAACATTCAAAAATATGGAAATACAACGGCAGGCACCTTGCCGCTGTGTCTCAAAGACTGGGAAAGTCAGCTGAAAAAAGGAGACAATATTGTATTGGCTGCTTTTGGCGGAGGTTTTACATGGGGAGCTACACTGGTAAAATGGGCTTACGATGGCAATTCCTGATGACCAACCCGTATTTGGTTACGAAAAAAAGGATTAATAAGTTAATCAGACGAATCCATTTAAGGTTTATCACCCAATCAACCTTTTTCTAATAATGTGCTCTCTCCTCTACTTCATGCAGGTTGTGGCAGCTGTTACACTTCTTTACAAGTAGCTTGTATGCTGTATGTGAAGCTGCTGTATCATTATTCAGAATAGCTCTTCTCAACATGTTTACAGGTTCTTTCATTTTAGTTTCATAATAATGATCGAATGGTTTAATCAGATTCTTATGATGATTAAGCCTTTCCGTAATCAGTAATAAAACGCTGTCAAGGCCATCCACAAGCCATAATGAATTCTCAGGTTTTCCCCGTTTGATTTCTTCACCTATAGCGCCCTGAAAAATAGCAAGGGCATCCATTTGTTCACTCAGGTCCTTATGCAAATAACCGGATGGTGAATAATAAGACAACTTTGAATTTACCAGCAAGAACAAAATGACGGTTACAACTAAGGAAGAAAAAATCAATATTTTTTTCATCAACTGACCGGTTTTGCCTTATGGAAAATTAAAAGAGACCAATGATTCTTCCATCGTCTGTGAGGTCAATATTTTCAGCGGCCGGTGTAGATGGAAGGCCGGGCATCCTCATCATATCACCGAGGATTGGAATGACAAAACCTGCGCCGGATGCAAATTCAAACTCCCTTACAGTGGCAATAAAGTCCCGTGGCCTTCCCAGTTGTTTTTCATCATCTGAAAGGCTCTTCGGGGTTTTGGCCATGCATACAGGCAGATTATCAAAACCAAGCGCCTTAATGGTTTTTAAATGGGTTCTGGCTTTTACGGAATATGCTACATCTTTTGCCCCATAAATAGTGGTAGCGATTTTTAAAATTTTCACTTCCACCGGAGCTTTTTCATCAAACAGAGGCTTAAAATGGCATAACCCGTTTTCAACAACATGTTTTACCTCCCCGGCAAGTTTAACTGCTCCTTCCCCGCCCCTGGCAAACGCATCACATTCCACTGCGCTTACATTATAACGTCCCGCGGATTGCTGTACAAGGGCAATTTCTTCTTTACTGTCGTTGGGGAAACGGTTGATACAAACTACGGGGTGCATACCAAATGCTTTCAGGTTTTCAATATGCTTTTCCATATTTGGCAACCCTTTGCTTACGGCTTCGGGGTTCGGCTCCAATAACCCTTCTTTTACAGCACCCCCATGATGCCGCAGGGCCTTGATCGTTACCACAAGGACTACTGCTTTGGGAACGAGTCCTGCAGACTGACATTTGATATCGAAGAATTTCTCAGCCCCAAGATCGGCAGCAAAGCCGGCCTCGGTTACCACATATTTTGACAACGTCAATCCCATCCACGTTGCAAGTATACTGTTGGTACCTTGTGCAATGCTTGCAAAAGGCCCTCCATGCAAAATCGCCCCGTTACCTTCAAGTGTTTGAACAAGGTTAGGCTTTATGGCATCTTTCAACAATGCAGCCATGGCTCCTACCGCATTGAGGTCTCTGGCAAAAACAGGCTTTCCTTCATAAGTCATTCCAATGAAAATATTCCCTAATCTTTCTTTTAGGTCCGAAATGCTCCTGCTCAAACAAAGGATAGCCATAATTTCTGAGGCAGGTGTAATATTAAATCCTTCTTCCCTCGGAATGCCGTTTGCCTTTCCACCAAGCCCGATCAGTATTTGCCTCAATGAACGGTCATTCATGTCCATTACACGTTTCCACACAATGGTCCTTGGGTCAAGGCCCACCGATCTCTTTTTATCCTGCAGGTTGTTGTCAATCAATGCAGACAAAAGGTTATTTGCCTTTTCGATGGCAGCAAAATCACCGGTAAAATGCAGGTTTATATCTTCCATGGGAATCACCTGTGCGTATCCCCCACCCGCAGCACCACCCTTTATTCCAAATACAGGCCCCAATGATGGCTCACGCAGAACGGCCATAGCCTTTTCGCCAATACGATTTAATCCATCCGTAAGCCCAACGCTCATAGTGGTTTTACCCTCACCGTAGGGAGTTGGTGTTATTGCTGTTACGAGAACAAGATTGCCTGTTGCAACCTTTTGATGATCGATTAACTTAAGGGGTAACTTGGCTTTGTATTTACCATAGTATTCAAGATCGTCGTTATTAATACCAAGTGAAGCGGCTATCTCTTTGATATGCTTAATACCGGCAGCCTGCGCTATGGCAAGGTCCGTTGGAAATGATGACATGGCAGCAATTTTATCCGGCAAAGTACCAGAATATTATATCATTGAAAAATGACAGGTGTCAGGGTAAATTACTCTTTTTTCCGGGTAAAATGGATAAAGTCGGTCTGAGGAGGATTCTTTTCCCCAAGCGCCCTCATCATAGTAACAATTTGCCCCCTGTGATAAGTACTATGGTTAAACACATGCAGTACTACCTGAGAAACCGGCTGCATAAACTGTTCGCCTTTGGAATTGTGGTAGTAAAGATTACTTTTCAAAACTTCATCATTCAACTGATTATTCACGAGTTCCTCCCATTGCATGCTTTGATGCAAAAGTCCGTTGCAGGCATCTTTCATGCTTGGGTCGAAGGTCTTCGAAGGGAAAATGATATTTTCATGATTTCGCATCCGTTGCCACCATCCGCTTTCGGCATCCCACATATGCAAAATGGTTTTATACAAACTATCAAAGCTTGAAGGGGTTTGCTGCATCCATGTGGTTTCGGGCATCTGTAAAATATGAAAGATAATCCGGTGATTTGCCCAAACATTATAGGAAGCAAAAAGCTTAAGAAGATCATGCATATAGCAAAACGTTTAGAGGCAGCAATATACATGAATAATTGGCTTCATGTATATGCTGCCCCTGTCGAAAATTAATTTTCAGAAAAAACTATACGTCAATCCGGGCGTACCGTGCATGGCTTTCGATGAACTCGCGGCGCGGAGCCACCTCATCGCCCATCAGCATGCTGAATACCCTGTCGGCTTCTGCTGCACTCTCAATGGTAACCTGCTTCAGGGTTCGCCTTTCAGGATCCATGGTTGTATCCCTCAGCTGATCAGCATTCATTTCACCAAGGCCCTTATATCGTTGAACATTTACACTTGCTTCATTTCCTGCACCAATTTTTTCAACAAGCATTTTGCGCTGTTCTTCATTCCAGGCATATTCCTGAGCCTTCCCCTTTTTTACCAGGTACAACGGCGGCTGTGCTATATAAACATAACCCTGTTCTACCAATTCTTTCATGTACCGGAAAATGAAAGTTAAGATCAGTGTGGCGATATGGCTTCCGTCCACATCGGCATCGGTCATAATGATAAGCTTGTGGTAACGAAGCTTGCTTGTGTCGAGTGCCTTGGGGTCTTCGGGTGTTCCCATTTTTACACCAAGGGCAGTAAACATATTACGAATCTCCTCGTTGTCGTAAATCTTATGCTCCATGGCCTTTTCCACGTTGAGTATTTTACCCCTGAGCGGAAGAATTGCCTGAAAACTGCGGTCGCGGCCCTGCTTTGCGGTTCCACCCGCCGAGTCACCTTCCACAAGGAAAAGTTCACATTTTTCAGGATCTTTTTCAGAACAATCGGCAAGTTTCCCCGGTAAACCACCGCCTGTAAGGCCGCTTTTGCGCTGCACCATATCACGGGCTTTGCGCGCCGCTGCCCGGGCCTGTGCCGCAAGTATAACTTTTTGTATAATGGTTCTTGCTTCCTTGGGATTTTCCTCAAGATAGTTTTCCAATGCACGGGCAAGGGTAACTTCCACCGTACCGGCAACATCACTGTTCCCAAGCTTTGTTTTGGTTTGTCCTTCAAACTGCGGCTCGGGAACCTTTACGCTTACAATTGCACTCAGGCCTTCACGGAAATCATCACCCTCTATTTCCACCTTTGCTTTTTCAAAAAGGCCCTCGCGGTCTCCGTAGGATTTAAAAACACGGGTAATGGCCCTGCGAAAACCGGAAACATGGGTTCCACCCTCAATGGTATTAATGTTGTTTACATAACTGAATATGTGTTCACTGTAGCTGTTGTTGTAGCTCATTGCCACCTCTACCGCCACATTGGTTGATTCATCCTTGCCCTCACAATAAATAACGTTGGGGATAAGTGTATTCCGATTCCCGGCCTTATCAAGCATTTGAACAAACTCAACAATGCCGCCTTCGCTGTAAAATTCCACCCGGTATGGCTTACCATTCTTTTCCGGATCATCATCGCCTTCAACAATTTCCCTTAGATCGGTCAGGCTGATCTTGATGCCACGATTCAGAAAAGAAAGTTCGCGAAGCCTTCCTTCCAGAATCTCCTTTTTGTAGGTAGTTGACTGAAAAATGGTACCGTCAGGCCAAAAATGTACGAAAGTACCAGTGCTGTTGGCTGTCCCTATTTCACGGACCGGATACTGCGGGATCCCAATCTTGTACTGTTGTTCAAAGGTCTTTCCCTCACGGCGAACAATGACATGCAGATCTTTACTGAGGGCGTTCACACAACTTACACCCACCCCATGCAAACCGCCGGATACCTTGTATGTATTTTTATCGAACTTACCACCGGCATGCAGTACGGTCATAACAACTTCAAGCGCACTGCGCTTTTCCTTGGTATGCATGGCCGTTGGAATACCCCGGCCATCGTCTTCCACACTAATACTGTTGTCCGGATGAATGGTTACCTCAATATTCTTACAATACCCGGCTAGGGCTTCGTCAATGGAGTTGTCCACCACTTCGTAAACAAGGTGGTGCAATCCTTTTTCGCCGATATCACCAATGTACATGGCGGGCCGCTTACGCACCGCTTCCAAACCCTCTAAAACCTGAATACTATCAGCTCCATAATTGCCCTGGGCAAGGCTCTGCATTTCATTTTGTTCTTCGTTCATAAAACCGGAGATTCCGCTTTAATTTTTCCTGTAATTTTTTCCCTGATTGATTCAAAAAAAGAAGGGACAGGAATGCCCCTTTTTCAAGGTGGGCAAATGTACAAAAATGCAACAAGGGCAACAAGTTTAATACCGCAAATAATGTTCAACTTATCCCCAAAAAATGGCAATTAAACCAGTAAGAAAAAGCAGGTTTTTTTTCAAATTAAAAAATCTGCGTAATCCCACCTGAGCAACCTGAAAATGTATTCCTGAATAGGTTTCTCCGCCATATCCGGGGCATGCTTATTTCAGCCATTTACCGGTTGGTTCACAATATTCACCCCCACTGTTTGATTTGGTGGAATGGGGTATTATGGAAGTCATCGTTTTAATCATGGTGAAAACATTTTCATTTTTATGGTTTCCGGAAAATGAGGCAATGCTGCCAGGGAAGATTGTCAAGGTTCTTTTCAAAAACAAAACCTACGGCTTCCAATTCCCGTTTGGCTTGCGTTTCAGTCATTTTGTGCAACCTTTTTATCGGCACATCCGGATCTTCCGCCCGGAATTCAATAAGAAAAATCCTTCCGCCGAGAAAAATCCTTCCGCCGGGCTTAAGTGTCCGAAACATGGAAAGGCCCATTTCCCTTGGAAAAGAAAATTCATGGTACACATCCACAAGCAACATTTTATCAACCGAAGAAGGGGTTAATTCCAGGGACTGCTCCGACCCCAGAACGGGCTGAATATTGGTAAGGTTTAACTTTTTTGACCTCTGCCTGATGAATTCCAGCATTTCTTCCTGAATATCAATGGCCATTATTTTGCCTGCGGGTGCCACCATCGGGGCCATTCGAACAGCATGATATCCGCTGCCTGCACCAATATCCGCCACAACCTCGCCCTGTTTTAATCCCAGATTTTTTAACAGCATACTCGTTCTTTCTTCTTCCTCACGCTCACTTCTTTCAAGCCAGCCTATTCCATAGTGGCTCATTACATGGGCAATTTCCCTGCCCATATACCATTTTCCCGTACCATCAGGGTCGGCCTTTTTGTAACTGTATATGGCTTGTGCATAGGATATATCTGAAAAAACAAGTGTAAAAAACAAGGCAACCGTGCTGAGAAAAAAGTGCTTTTTCATAGAAAGGGAAAACAAAATTTCTGCATCAATGGTTGATACATTCAGCGTTAATTTAAGTATTGGAAAAAGGAAAGGCAACCTTTCAGATTATGCTTTCATTTTCGTGGATATGGTAAAGGATGCTGCCGTTCATTTTCCTTATTGCCATGGATGGACGCAACGCCAAATGATCATTCGTGCAAAGGTTTACTTAATTCTAAGGGCAATCAGGGACGATTCCCGAATTCGAAAGGTTAAATTACCAATGTTTGTATATTGATTATCTATTTTTGCAGTATATGCCGGAGTCTTTAGCTATATTAAGTGAGAGTGTACGTCGGGAACTGATGGTGGACCAACTGATGATCATCTTCCGCCGTGAAAAGCAGATACCCAATTCCGTAAGTTATGACATGCGCAGGTATGTTAAACAACCCGGATGGCAGCCTGATGATATAGGAATGATGGAATACACCTATATTTCCGAAAACAATCCTGATAATTCTTTAAAACTAAAATTTTGTGTAGCAGGGCAGGCTTATTGCGAGGAAGACGAGTGTGATGAAGGTACCTCCTGCAAAAAAACCGGTTTATCTAATTGCAGCGAAGTTGTTGATACGGTTGACGTATATTCTTTCAGTTTCACTTATAGTTATTTAAAACAATTTTTAAGTACCAAAGCTGCCATCAGCGAAGCTGAAAAATACCTTTCATTTGAGCATAACCAATCCGTAACGCAAATCATCCCGTTATGCAATAAAAACCGCCTCATTCTTGGAAGTTTATTTAACCACAAGTATACCGGGGCAATGGAAAATATTTTCCTGAATAGCCAGATTCAATTTTTGTTGGTTTACAGTATGGATTGCCTTTTTGGAGAAGGTGACCGTGATAAAGTTTATCAATGCAAATTTCTGGAAGATGAAAGAGGCCGGGAAACCATTGTGAAGGCAAGGGAGATTTTGCTGCAACATATTGGCGATCCCATTACCATAAAAGACCTTGCCCGCAAGGTAGCCACCAACGAATGTTACCTTAAAAAGGGGTTTAAAGAAATGTTTGGCACAACAATCTTCGACTTTTATCAGAGTCAGCGAATGGAACATGCCAAATACCTTTTGTATGAAAAAGGTTTAAGCGTAACGGATGTTTCTGCATTACTTGGGTATTCAAGTATATCGCATTTTAGTACCGCTTTTAAAAAACATACGGGTATAAAACCCTGCGACCTTCTTGTGCGGTAAGATAAATTTCATCAAAACTTTTTGACCGGCATAGGCCGGTTTTTTTATGTTTTTTCACAAAAATATTTTGGCTTATCATCAACCTTGTTTTATTTTTATCTAAATTTTTTTTTAGACAAGACTAAAAATGAGGCATTTCTTCTATCTGCTGATCACAATTTTCTTTATGAACCCGGTTTTTCCGAATGGTGTTACCATCAGGATTGAAGTCCGCGACCTGTTAAGCGGTGAACCGGTGTCCGGTGCAACTTTGCATCTGGAAGAACAGCATTATGTCAGCGACCCTCAAGGAGTTCTTTTAATTGAGGTGCTGCAAAGAAAAAAAGTGACCGTCACCGCAGTTGGATATCAACACACCACCGCAGAACTAAACCCTTCTTCCGGAACCATTATCATCAACCTTGTGCCAAAGGCGGGGGAACTGAAGGATGTGGTGGTAAGCGCATCACTCAGGCAAATGCAACGAATGGAATCGGCTATCCCTGTTGAATCCTATAATGCAAAACACTTTAAACGTAACCCAACCCCATCATTGTTTGATGCGGTGACTATGATCAATGGAGTAAGGAGTCAGGTAACCTGCAACGTATGCAACACCGGCGAAATAAGGATAAACGGTCTTGATGGGCCTTATACTATGGTACTGATTGATGGGATGCCGATTGTAAGCAGCCTTAGCACCGTTTATGGTTTAAGTGGCATCCCCAACAGCATGGTAAAAAGAATTGAAGTTGTAAAAGGCCCTGCATCTACTTTGTACGGCAGTGAAGCCGTTGCAGGAATCATTAACATTATAACGGTGGACCCCTTGACTGCACACACACTCTCGGCAGATGTAAGCGGCACTACTATGGGCGAATGGAATACCGATATCAGTTCGAAAATAAAACTTAAAAACGCCAATGCATTACTTGGAATCAATTATTTTAATTACTCAAATCCAATGGATGTGAATGGCGATAATTTTACCGACCTCACACTGCAAAAGAGGCTTTCAATATTCAATAAGTGGAATTTCGACCGAAAAAATAATCTGCCGGCATCTTTTGCTGTGCGCTACTTAACCGAAAACAGGTGGGGCGGCGAAATGCAATGGACACCGGTATTTAAAGGAACCGACAGCATTTATGGTGAGAGCATTGATACCCGACGGGCAGAATTTATCGGGCAATATGGGTTATCCAAAAATATTCTGGCAGAGGCATCCTATAATTATCACCATCAGGATTCATGGTACGGAACACAACAATACCTCGGCAGGCAGCATACCGCTTTCGGGCAAATAAGGTGGCAGAAAGAA
>JALOMX010000287.1 GCA_025455245.1 Chitinophagaceae bacterium | reverse complement strand
TGAGTTGTTAACAATGAATAATTTTCAGAATTGACTTTCTTTAATTTTCGGCAACTATTTCTTTCTCCGATTTCAAATGCCATAAAGACTCAAAGACACAAAGTAGCACAAAGAAAATACCTTTGTGGACCTTAGTGCCCTTGCGCCTTGGTGGCAAGATGACTTGTTAACAATGAATAATTTTCAGAATTGACTTTCTCTAATTTTCGGGAACTATTCCTTTCTCCGATTTCAAATGCCACAAAGACTCAAAGACACGAAGTGGCAAAATGAAAACTGAAAAGATCTGTCTCTTTAATAGAAAAAGAAACTTATAAGCGCTTCGAGAATATTACTTGTTGAAAAGGGCCTTCAATTCTGTTGCTTCATCCGGTTTCATTTTGCCGCCAAGAATCAAGCGCAACTGCCTGCGCCTGAGGGCGCCTTCAAATAGCCTTTGTTCTTCTTCGGTTTCAGGAATTACTGCCGGTACCGGTCTTGGGTTGTCATTGGGGTCAAGCGCAACAAACGTAAAGTACGCCTCATTGCTTTCATACTTGAATTGATGGAGGGTATCCTCACCCCACACGCGCATATGTATTTCCATGCTTGTGGTAAATGCCCGGGTGACCTTGGCTTCAATATGTACGTAATGACCAAGCTTAATTGGGTTTTTAAAAGAAATGTTATCTACACTTGCAGTAACCACGGGTGTGTTGCTGTGTTTTGATGCGCAATAAGCTGCTGCAATATCCATCCAGTACATCAGCCTTCCACCCATCAGATTGCCAAATGTATTTGTATCGTTGGGAAGAACCAATTCGGTCATCCGGTTGAGGCTCTCACTTACTTTTTTTGATTTCATGGGGGCAAAGATATGTTAAACGGCGGGTAGGGGTGAGGGGTTTGGGATTGTTTGGATTGTTTAGGATTGTTTGGTTTAGTTTGGTTTAGTTTGGTTGGAGGAGGTTTTTTGGGGATTAGTCCTGAAACCCACTAATTGAACACTACCAACAATTCCATTAAAAGGACGGAACTACCTATACTTAAATTTTACTCCTGTAATATCACACTTGACGAGGTAGTCGAGGAGGTTGAAAATTTTTACCCTGCAGCCATCGATCAAGTGATTTAATTCATTAAAGATTTCTTCATCAATTATACCCTTATCAAAAATCCGGATTAATTGACTTTGGGTTTCATTGCAAGAGGCAGAAGCAATTGTCAGGAAGTTACAAAACTCCTTGTTACCGAGTCTGCCAAAACCTTCCGCTATATTATCCATGATTGAACCACTTGATGCGTCAATCTGATCGCGTAATTTGAAGTTTTTTTGAAGTGCTGTGGTCTTAATTATTTGATCAACTTTTTGGCAAATCAATCTTGCAAGTTTCCAGCATTCAAGATCCTGAAATTTTTTGATCGTTGCCATACGGGATGAAATTTTTATTATTAAGAAGAAACTCCTGAACCACCCTGAACAAAAATTATACCTTAAACCCTTGCATAATCGCTCAAACGCCAGGAATCCATCTAAACAACCTACTAAACCACCCTAAACAACCAAACCCAAACCCAAAACCTCAAACCTAAACATGAACCTTCTCACATTTTTCCAACCATGCATCATCAATATCTGCGCCAATACCGGGAATTTTTGGAGTCTTCAATTTCATGTTTTCAAAAACAACTCCGTTTATTACAGGATCCTCCTTGTGACCAAGAAGACAGGTATCGAGATCATAGAAATGTATGTTGGGACAAGCCAATGCAAGGTGTACTTTGGCTGATAAAGCAAGCCGGCTTTCGAGCATGCCGCCTAGCATATTGGGTATTTCGGCATGTGCGCATACATCATGAATTTTCAATGCTTCCATAATTCCACCGGCTTTGGAAAGTTTGATGTTGATGTAATCGCAGGCTTTTAACCTGATTAACTTCTCCGCATCATAATGATCAAACACACTTTCATCAGCCATAAGAGGTACTTTACTGATGCGGCGCAATGCCGGCATTTTCTCATCAAATCTTTTGTGCAGGGGCTGTTCACAAAATTCAATATCAAGGTCTTCCATAGCCGTCAGCGCCATTACAGCCCCTTCGTAATCCCAACCCTGATTGGCATCGATCCTGAGTTTAATTCCGGAGCCAACGGCCTCCTTGATACTGAACAGCCTTTTGATATCATCTTCCGGCTTTTTTCCCAATTTTATTTTGAGGTATTTAACCTGCCTGTGGTTAACCAATTCCTTTGCACGGTGTGCCATCTTTTCGGCCGTATCAATGCCAATAGTAATATCGCTTTCAGGTTCAAAATAATGACCGCCAAGGTATTCATACAACGGAACTTCTTTTGCTTTGGCTGCAAGATCTAAAAGCGCCATATCGAAAGCACTTTTTACGGTATGATTTCCTGCAATAAACCAATCGAGTTCCTGCAAACGGTCTTCTATTTCTGAAGCATCTTTCCCCTTCCATAACCCTGCAAAATCTTTTGCAAGCACAAAACAGGTATCCTGCGTTTCACCAGCAATCATGGGAAAGGCAGAGCATTCCCCAACACCGGTCAAGCCAAGATTGGTGTGAATGCGGATAAAAAGATTTTGAGCAAAGTTCATAGTGCCGGTTGCAATGGTAAATGGCACCATGGGAATGGAGAGGCGGTAGATGGAGATGGAGGTGATGGTCATGCGGAATACCTGCGGCTTTTTGCAGTCAAATATCTTGTTTTTGCTGTTATGGCAAAACATTTAATGTTATGATTTCAAATATTTCTCCACCTTTTTCCAGTAATTAAAAAAGCTTTGAAAATACCCGCTCACTTCCGGCACCAACCAATCCCTGCTGTCTTTTATCCCGGGGTAATGTGTAAAGGCCGGATGTTCCTTGCTGTAAATGGCCGGCACCTGTTTTAAATGAGGAAGTTCATTGGCTTCGCTTGTGAATACCTGAATTCCCGGAATATTCTCTTCTGCCAGGGAGACTACAAATGAAATTACCTTTTCACTTACCGGATATTTTGCAAAATGCGAGGGTTCGAGCAACATGATACGGTTGGCAGTTTCATCCTTTCGCCAAAGCGGATCAAGATTGTACGAGTTGTACAGCAGGATGGGCAGGGTAGGGTCGATAGAGGGTACCGGCGTTTGAGGAAGTGGCGTTTGTAAATCTAACCCAAATTTTTCCTGCAACGGTTCGGGTATTGACGTAAGCGGAAATTCAGCGTAATCAACCGCGAGGTAGCTTCGCTTTTGATTGCTGCAGGAGTACTTGCTGATGTTTTCCTGGTTGCAGTAATATTTTTTGGAGGAGAAGGCACCGGCAACCCATTGCCAGCTCAGGTGGTTGCTTGCAAGGTCGCCGTCGAGCAGGTGGTAGTAGAGCCATTGTGCGGGTTGTTTCCAGTGAGCGCCTGCAATATTACACGCAATGCTTGCTGTGTACATGCGCAGGTGGTTGTGCATATATCCAGATTCATACAGGTTTTCAATGCCTTTATCAATGGCATCAATTCCTGTTCCGGCCTTTACAAGAGCTGAAGGCATTAAGTAATGCTTTACATCGGGTTGGGCTTGACGCAGGTCTTCAAAAATGGCATCGCCTTTTGCCTGCCATACCCTTTGGAAAAAATCGCGCCAGGCAAGTTCGCTTACCATTTTTTCCATTTCATATAATTTAAAACCCCTTCCCTTCAGGCTTTCATACACCTGCCTTGTGCTGATTACACCCCGGCTGATATAGGGTGATAAATAGGTAACTGCCCCATTCATAAAATTCCGCGACTTTGCATACTTCCCAGGATCAATTTCCAATATTCTTTGCAAAACAGATGCATAATCTGTCGGGAA
>JALOMX010000286.1 GCA_025455245.1 Chitinophagaceae bacterium | reverse complement strand
ATATTTCTGATCTGCATAATTATCCTTAAAAAGTTTGCAAAGCTACGGGTATCCAGCCAAAGGGAATTGTGAAGGTTTTGTTTCCTTGAATATTCAGCATCATTGGCATGGCAATTTTAGCCTTAATTATTATACGCATTTTTTTTAATATAAAACATGATTTCGGGACGTTTATCCTACATACAGCCATTATAACTTGTAAGGTTTTCCCGATAGGGAAATCATTTTATAATATCTAAACAAGTAATCATGAAAAAGAATCTTTACACCTTTAGCAGGCATTGCTTAATGCTGCTGATCAGCCTGCTTTTTATGGGTGCTTTCGCTATATCGCAGGGATTCTCACCTACGGTGAATGCAAGGTTGCAGCAATTGTTAGATTCCATTCAGAACAGTTCATCCAACCCGGTAGTGGGCGGTTTGTCGGTGGTAATTGATGTGGATGGACTTGCCAAATGGCAGGGCGTAACCGGTTATGCCGCCCGAAATGTGGATGCCGAAAACAACCTGCTTCCCGGTGGCATACCTATGACAAAGAAAACCGTTTCGCACATGTACAGTGTTACCAAAACGTTTACGTCGGCCCTGGTGCTTGAACTGGCAAGGGAAGGAGCCTTCAGCCTGGAAGACCCTGTGATAAAGTATATTCCCTTCCTTGGAGTTATCAATGCCGAACTTGATGGTAGTGTAACCCTTCGTCAATTGCTCGCACATGAAAGCGGGTGGAGCGACTATGTTACTGAACCCATGATTGCCATGGCGGCAGTGGCCTATCCTGACAAAGTATTTACCCCATTTGAAGTGCTCAGTTTTGTACACCAGATTGCCCCAAAAGGCGGGCCTCGCCGATATACAAGCACCAACTACATAACCCTTGGGGCGATCGTGGAAATTGCAACAGGCAAACCAATGGAACAACATTTTCGGGAAAGGTTTTTTACCCCGCTTGGGCTTGAAAGTATGTACCTGAGCATACGCGAACCGGGACGGCCGGGTGAGTTGCTTGCATCCCCGCATGATAATTTCTATCCCTTTAACCCGATATTGGAATATGTAGGTAATCCCCTGCGCTTCCCCAACGCATGGACCAATGTGTCCGCTATACCTTTCACTGCCATACATTCTATGGCTTTTACAGGTGGAGGATTGGTAACAAATGCAGAAGATATGGCCAAATGGGGCAATGCCTTATATGGAGGGAGGGCTATCAGCGCTGCCAGCCTGAAAACTATGATCGAAAGCATAGATAAGGTTCCCGACCCGGACGGTGATTACCTGGGTTACGGCATATGGACCAATAACAAGGTTAGCGCCACGGATTATTTTATCGGGCATGATGGTCGTGCTCCGGGTTACCGCTCCATTATGTATTACCAGCCCGACCGACAAATGACTATTTCCATATTAACCAATTTTTCAGGACTGGATACAAGGCTTGGTGGCCTCAGTCCTTATGCAATCGCAAAGGTTTTATATGAAGCATTGCCCAATTTTATAGGTGGTAATAAAAACCGAAAGGAAGCAAAGATTATATTGTGCTTTAAAGGGAAGGAAATCACGGTTGCCCGTTCTGCAGCTGCGGGCTTCATTGCAAAGGGTGCATGGCTTGGCGGATGCGAAAATCCGGCACCTGCCAAACAACAAAAATCCTTTGTTGACGTCAATCCGCTTACCGTTTATCCAAACCCGGCAAGTAGAATGGTTACAATTTCCTTTTCTTCGGTAGAAGGTGGTCCGGTAAATCTTGGGCTGCTCGATCGGCAAGGCAGGTTGATAGGGAATATTTTCAGCGGTCAATTGAATAAAGGTGCGCGACAAACGGTAAATTATGCCATTACCAATTTGCCATCAGGACTTTATACTGTTCAAATGAAAACCAAAGACAGGGTGTCTTCTCAGCATGTTATGATCCTGCAATAACATTCCCGGGATCAGGTTAGAGAGTGTCAATAAGAAGGGCTTCGCTTCATTGAAAATGGAACGAAGCCTTTTTGAAATAAATATCAAGATTGGCCCCTTTGCTGAATATTTTGCCGAAAGCAGAACATAGTTGTTTTTTCCACCGATGCTTCATGCATAGATCAGGCCTGAAATTTTTGGAAAAGAAGGGCCATGATCCTAGGTACAGTCGTTCGGTCATCCTCATCAAAGAATTCATGTAACCGCACAAGGTGAAATCCATTGTGGACGGCTGCCCGTGTAAAATCGGAAAAATGATGAGTATAGCAGGTCACAACCTTGAGTCCTTCTTCTGTTTCAAACCTTGCCTTTGAACCACTGTACTGCCTGAAAGGGTGGAGTTCACCCACATATACATAACCACCTGGCTTTAGGTGCCTGGCCAACTGAGCGAACACATAGTCGATATTTTCTATGTGTTCGAGTACAAGACTAAAAGTAGCAAGGTCATAATCGTTTCCGGGAATCTCCCATTCCCTTGTAATATCGGCTTGCTTGAATGTCACTTTTTCAGAATCGACTTTTTGTTTTGCCAGTGCCAGCATTTCTTCTGAAAGGTCAATAGCCATTACCGACGAAGCTTTTTCCGCAAGGAACAGCGTATTTTTCCCGGTACCACAACCTATTTCAAGCACTTTATCAAACGAAATATTGGCCAGCATTTCTTTTTTGGCAATGGCTTCAAGGTCCCTCGTTTTATTCAGGTTGGTATCATATTGTGGAGCCCATTGGTTATAAGCTTGTTCAACGTTCATTTTTATTTGGATTTATAAAATGGTAGTTGGCTTTTGCATTGAATGCTTCAGTATCGTATTGTCGTATGTTCATTAATATATGTAAGAAAGAATGGCTGTTTCAGCAAAATAGTGGTTAATAATAAGAAAATACAAAGTAGTTATCGAAAGATGTGAAATTTTGATGGTTGTAAGACAATCTGTTTGACTTAAATACTGGATAATTCTTTAGCTGTAAAAATACATTTAAAAGGATGGAAGCCCTATTGTTAGCAAGCCTTCCAAATATCACGCAAATAATCAGCGATTTAATGTCAATAATCCTGAAGATCTTCAGGTAACCTCAAATCAAAAGGCAACGAAGAATTAAATGTTCAATGGGATATATTAAAAAAGGGACACAGCTTCTCTCTAATCAGAAATTTATTCCAACGGAAAGCACTGTATAAAAATCTGAAGAAAAGGGGTTGTAAAAATAGGTGACGAGATATGCATTTTTATAGCTGAAACCATTAAGTAATCCGCGCTGGGATTCAAATGAAGATTGATAAAGCCGCAAGCGCTGAAGCGAGATGCCTGACCACCACCAATCCTTGATATAGTAAGATAAATCGCTCCAGAAATAAGTGTAATTGTCCTCTTGATTGTCCAGGTCAAAAATCCATTCACCTTCAGAATACCATTCAAACTTTTTATGTGAAACCTTTGAAGATGACCAAGCTTGAGACATTTGATATGCGTATAAATCCGCATAAAAATCCTTATCATCCGTCATAGAACCATTGGTGTTTAAATTCTCCAGAGAACTCATATTAAAGTTATACTGATCTAACACCAGTTTATAGTTATTTTTATCCAAAGCCTGTAGAGAATTCAAATTCTCCAAAACATTCTCATAATTGGCTTTTCTTTTCTCCAAAACATTCAAAACACTACCCAAACTTTCAATTCTATTATGGAGAGACTTAGACTTAGATTGAGCTTCCTGATATTCTTTCTCCAAAGCACTGCGCTCCTCCTCATTACCAATGCGATCCACAAAATCATCCAATTTAATTTTCAAATTACTTTGAACTACAATAGACTCCTCATACTCACTTTGCAAAGCCGTTCTTGATTCTGTAGCATTTTCAATC
>JALOMX010000285.1 GCA_025455245.1 Chitinophagaceae bacterium | reverse complement strand
TTCAGTGCATTGAGGTTATCTATTCTTTTTAAAATGTTGCCCGTTTGTGCATCAAGCACATACATTATACCGTTATCCCTGTCCTTTGTAAATAAATACAGTTTATGATCTGCAGAATCAAAATGCATCCGAAGGATTTGATCTTCCCGAACGGAAACGACCGTATTAAGAACTTCCCGGCTTTCTCCAAAACAAAAGATCCCAAGCTTATTTCCATCCCCGGCTAAAAACACCTTGTCTCCGGAAGGAGACCACGCCACGGCCTGTATACGTTCAATATTTTTGGGTTGATAATGCGCAATGGTATCACCCGATTGTCTGTCTGCAAGAAACACACCTTTCTTTTCATTGACTTCGGCAGCATATTTTTTATTTCCCCATATGAATTTCGGATTCCAGACAGGCTGAGGAGAAAATCCATACTTGTTCGTTTGACCTGTTTCAAGGTTTAATCCCGAAACCTGTGAAGAAAGGACATAAAGCTCTTTTCCATCATCTGAAAAATCCAGGGTCATAGTTGGATTATAGTAGTTGAAAATTTGCGATGACGGCGGCCTTTTTGGATTATTGTAAATGGAGGCAAAGCCCGACAAGTCAGCCTTTACAATAGCATTATCAAAAGGATAATGAATAAATAAGCCCTTCCCATCGGAAGTAAAATGCATTTGTTCAGGAAAACCCGGCCTGTATGAGGAATAGCTGATAAACTGACTTGTTTCAAGATCGGCAATATTTAGTTTATAATCAGGTGAGATATACAAAAGATACCTGCTATCGGGAGAAAGCACCGGATCGCTGTAAAAAGCAGAGCCTGTAGCCATTTGATACATTCCAATTTTTGTCTTAAACTGAAATTTATAGCTGCTTACATCCCAAACATTGATTTGTGCATCCGTGGAAAGTGAAACCATAAACCGGCCGTTATTACTGATCCACATGTTTAATACCTTACCCTTTTCTTTGAACCACCGTGTATACTGACCATCATTGATGTTCCATTTGTAAACCATACTGTCATTTCCGCAACTAAACAAAAAATTGTCGCTTGAACTCATAAAAGCTACTGCATTAACACCGGCTTTATGCTCACGCAATTCACGTATAATTTCTCCGCTTTTTGCATTCAAAACCTTAATAGTAGAATCGTAGCAGGCAGCCGCAATCATCGTTGCATCATTATTAATGCTGATATGTTTTACACTAAAGCCCGGCTTCAGGATGCGTACCGGCTCATACGAAAACGTATTCCATACTATGATGGTTGAGTCCTTTGAAGCCGAAAAAAGGTATCGGCCATTCTGACTATAACATAAACTGTTCACCTCATCCCGATGTCCTTTCAGGGTTTTAAATTCCTTACCCAGTTCCGCATTCCAGATCTTAATCAAAAAATCATCCCCACCGGTTGCAAAAAACTTTGCATTGGGACTCATAGCCACACGGTATGATCCAAAGTGCCCGGTTTGCACGTTTAAAACAACACCCTTATCTGAACCAAACTTTTTCCTTGTTGCATTACACAACTCCAACCCTTCTTCCAATCCGGTTTTCTGAAATCGATCTTCCGCTTTTTTCAGGTTACTTTCTGCACCTTCAATGTTATTGGAGTAATAATCCCCAAGGGCCAGTAAAAATTCTCCCCAGGCAAGGGCTGTATCATTTTTCATTTGATTGCCATAATACATCAGGCCATAGATATAACCGTAGTTTTCGGTTACCTGATCTTTTGCCAATGCCTCCATACCCGAATCAAGCCATTTCTGAAGCAGGTTTCGTGACACAATCTGACCATGTAATTTTTGACATATACCTGAGTTTCTTTTTTCCAGGTAATCCATTACAACTTCATTTAAAATGCTTTCATCCGATAACGGCGCTTGATTAATAAGCCATGTTGCATACATTTCAGAGAACTTGTAATTACCTCCCATATAGTTTCCGGGAAAATTCCTGACAAAATCAAGGAACAGATTTATTTCAGCAGTACTTGATACATCCATGATCCTGAGAGCCGTTTTTCCCTTGAAAATCCCATCAGCCAATGGTTCGCGTAAAACAGCGAAGAGGGACGAATCTTCATTTAGCATATTTACAATTTCAATCAGGGAATATTTAAAACTGCGCATGACTTCAGTTCTTACCAAACTGTCTTCGAAGTGCACCATGAATCTGCGGCTTAAAATTACCTGCCTGCTATTGTTGATGATATTAATATTATTTCTCAGGTAAGCATTGTATTTATTCTTAATCATCTGAACAGGTGTATATGCAAATACCATGGCAAGATCGTTGGGTTTGGGTATTTCGGTACTGTCAAAAACCCTTAAGGCCAGGATGGTACGGTTTGGCGTTAATTGTTTAAGAACACCTTTTCCCAGGGAAGCAAGGGTGACTTCGTTGGCGCTGCGATTGGCCCGGCTTCGGTAAAAATCGGCTCGCAGGGTTGAATCCCTGATACCATCGTTGGTACCCCCAAGCACATAAACAAGGATACTGTCATTCTTGTAAGGTTCTGTTTTTTCTATAGGAAAAAATACCTGTTCTGCCACAGTCTCACCGGCTTTCGGATAAGAAAATGGCCAATCCTCTTTGGTAATAAGCCAGTGAAGGTTATTTAATCCTTCAAATGCCATGATACGTTCTTCAAGATGATCATATTTCCGGGCATTTGTCAACGCCTTTTGATAATAACCATGTGCAACATCAGGCTTTCTCAAATCAACATGTAAACTACCCATCATGATATATACGCCTGAACTGATGCTCTGATCCTGCAACCCATACTTCTCAATAAGGGCCTCACTTTGTTTGAAGCAGATCATTGCACTATCCATATCCCCATTATCATAAAACTGCAGTCCTTTCAAATAAAGCTGTTCAAGCTCCTGTTTTTGAGCCGGTGTATCTGATACCCAAAAAAAGAAAACCGATAACAAAATGAAAATTTTCATAATACACTGATTATGGTAAAGGTGGTATAAATTTCCAGAAAACACCTACCCATTCGTGGGTATTTCCGGCAGTTAATTTTTTGCATAAGGATACCCACTCCACTCATAATTCATTTAATCCTTTTATAACAATTGATTACGAATTTCATCGTATATTGCATCAAATTTGCTGAAAATGGGTAAAAAAGAAAATTATATTAAACCTACAGAAAGCGAGCTTGAAATTTTACAGGTGCTGTGGAATGAAGGCAAGGCTACGGTTAGAAAGGTACATGAAACACTGAGTGATGTGAAGGATGCCGGATATACAACTACGCTCAAGCTGATGCAGATCATGCATGAAAAAGGCCTCGTGGGCCGGGATGACAGCGGTAAAACGCATATCTATTTCCCACTGGCAAGCAAACAAAAAACACAGCAACATTTGCTTGGGCGTATGATGGCAACACTTTTTGACGGGTCTCCTTCGCAGTTGATGATGCAAGCCCTTGGGGATAAAAAACCTTCGAAAGAAGAGATTGAAAAGATTGAGCAACTTTTGAATCAGTTTAAATAATCATAGGCAGGTTTCGTACTAAAAATGCATAGCATTCAAAACATACTGACTGACCTGGGATTTGCGATGATGCATAGCGTCTGGCAATTAGCCGTTTTACTGGCAATTTATTTTTTGGTTTCCCTGTTTCTATCTTCCCCTGTTGCAAAACACAAAACAGGGTTGATCCTGAGTGCTGCAGGTACGGTTTGGTTTTTTATCACATTTGCAACGGTGCCTGTTTCGTTTAAACCATTCAATTTGCAGCCGGGCGGATTGGCTAATTGGGATTTTCCTTTAAATAACTGGCTTCATTATTTTAGCCTTGGCTCAGGGGTTGTTTACCTCAT
>JALOMX010000284.1 GCA_025455245.1 Chitinophagaceae bacterium | reverse complement strand
AATCCTTTAGAACCTTCTATCCAAAGGGTTGAAAATGGTTATTTGCTTGAATTCAAAAAATGATGTTCACAGATCAAAGCAGGTCGAAGGTTTTTTTCCCTTTAATATAATAGCACCAGACAATACTTTTCAGGTTGCATAATTTAACCTTATTAAGATTCAACCTTGGTACCGATATATTATTAGTATCCTTAATAAAAATCAGCCAGTAAAAAAAAGCAGCATAGCCCTTTAATACTGAAGCAAAGTTTTGAAAGTCGCCTTTTAAAAGATACCTGAAAGCCGCGCCCATATCAAAAAACAGCCTTACGGGAAACCAAAATAAAGTAAATACAGGTGTTGAGTTCCGGCAGACCATCACCAGGTTATTTCTGAAATTGTAGAAAGTTTTTTTGGGGGACTGATAAGCCAATGAGCCTCCTCCAACATGAAAAACCTTTGAATCGGTTTGGCAATATACTTTGTATCCGGCCCGATGAAATTTCCAGCAAAGATCAATTTCCTCAAAGTGCATAAAATAGTAATCATACATGCCACCCGCTTTTTTGTAGGCATCGCTTCTGATTAAACTACAGGCCCCTCCTGCCCAGAAAATTTCACTTGTACCATATTGACCATGGTCTTTCTCAACTGTTTCAAATATTCTCCCCCTGCAGTACGAATAACCAAGACGATCGAGCATACCGCCTGCTGCACCGCCATACTCAAACCTGTCTTTCTGATGGAAGGATAATAATGCAGATTGACACATGGCAACATCCTGTTTATCTTCCATCAACTCAACCATGGGAGTAAGAAAACCGGGCGTAACCTCAACATCCGAATTCAACATCAACCAATATTTTTCAGGCATATGTTCGAATCCGATATTATATCCGCCGGCAAAGCCGGGATTGCCACCGGTACTGATGATATTAATTCCAGGATAATTTTCCTTCAAAAATTCAAGGGAACCATCAGTACTGTTATTGTCAATTACGTAAATGGTAAATGAAGGATAATCAATGCCAATGATCGAAGGTAAAAATGCCTTCAGGTGGGCTTTGCCATTATAATTTAAAATACCAATACCAACCGTTGGCCACTGATCCATGCATCAAATTTTTCCGGAATACTAAATCACGGCATTACAATATATAAAGAAAAACTATAACAAATGCAGGCATTCTTTAAGCCTTGACTGCCAGTCTTTCGTTTCGATGTTGAAGGTAGTTTTTATTTTATTACAATTCATTACCGAATAAAAAGGCCGCCTTGCCGGAGTGGGAAATTCACCGGTTGTTATGGGATTTACCGCACAGGAAAATCCTTTTATCTTCTTAATGGCAACTGCAAAATCATACCATGTGATTATTCCCGCATTTGAAAAATGGTAAATGCCGGGTTGTTTTTCCCTTGTTCCCGTTGCAATTAATAATAATGCCTCAGCAAGATCAGGGGCATAGGTTGGGCATCCGGTCTGATCATTAACCACCCCTATACTTTCCCTTGAACTCATCAGCCTGATCATGGTTTTCACAAAATTGGATCCATACTGACTATATACCCATGATGTTCGCAGGATAATTGATTGCGGATTCTCTTTGAATGCAAGTTGTTCGCCAAGCAATTTGGATTGACCGTACGCATTCACAGGGTCCACAGCATCTGTTTCTGTGTACGGTTCAGATGCTTTTCCATTGAAAACATAATCTGTACTCACATGCAAAAAGGTTGCCCCCACCCTTTTTGCAGCCGCCGCAAGATTACCAACCGCATAACCGTTTATCAGATTGGCTTTATCTTTTTCTTCTTCTGCCTTATCAACCGCAGTGTATGCCGCAGCATTGATGACGACAGCAGGATGTAAACTTTCAACTACTTTATCAACAAGGGCAAAATCATGAAGGGGAAGATGTTCCCTCCCCATTGCAACGAGATTGTAATCAGGAAATTGTACATCAAAAAGTTGGAGACAACGGCCTAATTGGCCATTGGCTCCGGTTATAAGAATGGATGGTTTTTTCCCGTCCATCGGTTTGATTTAAGATTTAAATTCTTTGGGTTGTTTATACCATTCTTCTTTGGGAAGGTTCTTGAAATATTCATAAGTCAGTTTCAAACCTTCGGCCCTGCCGACAGTAGGCTCCCAACCCAAAATATTTTTTGCCCGGGTAATATCAGGCTTGCGTTGTTTTGGATCATCGGCCGGTAATGGTTTGTAAACGATCTTCTGATGTGCTCCCGTAAGTTTAAGAACCTCTTCAGCAAAATCTTTCAAAGAAATCTCATCGGGGTTACCAATATTAACGGGGTACACATAGTCGCTCATGAGCAAACGGTATATACCTTCGATCAAATCAGAAACATAACAAAAGCTGCGGGTTTGCGAACCATCGCCAAAAACAGTGAGGTCTTCACCACGAAGCGCCTGACCAATAAAGGCAGGAAGCGCACGACCATCATTGAGCCTCATGCGTGGTCCGTATGTATTAAATATTCTTACAATCCTTGTATCAACCCCATGAAAGGTATGATATGCCATGGTAATTGATTCAAGGTATCGTTTGGCTTCATCATATACACCCCTTGGCCCAACCGGATTTACATTACCCCAATAGTCTTCTGTCTGAGGGTGCACAAGTGGATCGCCATATACTTCACTTGTAGAAGCTACAAGCATTCTTGCATTTTTTGCTTTGGCAAGTCCAAGACAATTGTGGGTTCCCATTGCGCCAACTTTCAAAGTTTGAATGGGAATTTTTAAATAATCAATGGGACTTGCAGGGGAAGCAAAATGAAGGATGTAGTCAAGATTGCCCGAAATATGAATAAACTTGGTTACATCATGGTGGTGAAATTCAAAATGCTCAAGTTTGAAAAGGTGCTCAATGTTTTTCAGGTCGCCTGTAATCAGGTTATCCATTCCAATAACATGGTATCCCTTCCCGATAAACTTATCGCACAAATGAGAACCGAGAAAACCTGCCGCCCCTGTTATCAATACCCTTTTGCCTGTGCCTTCCATGTGGTTTGAAGAATTTAATATTTATACCGGAATAATTGTTTCGCGTCCAATACTGTAATAATAGTAGTTCAGTTCTTTCATTTGTTGCAGGTCAAATAAATTCCTGCCATCAAAAATGACTTTGTTTTTCAGGATGCCTGCCACTTTTTCGAACTCGGGAGTCCTGAATTCATTCCATTCCGTGGCAATGATCAAAGCATCCGCATTTTCAAGTGCCTGATATGGATTTTCAGCAAACCGAATAGTATCGCCAAGCAATGATTTTACGTTTGCCATAGCTTCGGGGTCGTATGCTGAGATCGAAGCCCCTGCATTCAATAATTCTTTAATGATATACAAAGCCGGAGCTTCACGGATATCATCAGTATTGGGTTTGAAAGCAAGACCCCATAGCGCAAAATGTTTGCCCTGCAGGTTGTCACCAAAGTATTTTTTGATGCGTGGGATGATGTATATTTTTTGCTCCTCATTTACATTCATTACTGCTTCAAGGATCCTGAAATCATAAGATACTTCTTCGGCAGATTTTGCAAGCGCCTGAACATCTTTGGGGAAGCAACTTCCGCCGTACCCGATACCCGGGAAAAGGAAACGTTTGCCGATCCTTTCATCGCTGCCCATTCCACGCCTTACCATATCCACATCAGCTCCCAAGAGTTCGCAGATGCGGGCAATTTCATTCATGAAAGTAATCTTGGTCGCAAGAAAACTGTTTGCTGCATATTTTGTGAGCTCAGCGCTTCTTCTGTCCATGTACAGAACCGGATTACCCTGACGCACATAAGGTGCATAAAGCTGTCCCATAATTTGCTTTGCCTGCTCTGTCGAAGCACCAATA
>JALOMX010000283.1 GCA_025455245.1 Chitinophagaceae bacterium | reverse complement strand
ACAAGGCCTTCGCGTACTTCGCCGCTGCCGCGGTAAATACCCACGTTGCCGGCCTCGCGTGCCTCGGCTATCACATAGGTACTGCCGGCTTCCAATTCGGCACGCATCAGTTCAATCCACTTGTAGGGCGGAATAATATGGGCGGCATCCTTACTGCCCACTTCGCTCAGTACCAGACCATATTTGGTCAGTTTTTCAATGTACCCGCATTTTTCAGCGTGGGGTATGGTAATACTGCCATCGCTTACTTCCATCCACGTAATACCATAATCGGAGCAGAGTTTGATATAATCCTCAAATTGGTTGCGAATGAGGAAGGCTTCAAACAACGTGCCTCCGAAGTAAACGGGTATGTTGAATTTTTGATAGGTTTCTATCTTTTCACGTAGATTGGGGGTAACAAAAGAAGTGCCGAAGCCCAGTTTTACCACATCGACATGGGGATGTGCAACACTCATAAAATTCTTAACTTCTTCAATGCTCAAGCCTTTATCCATAACCATGGTAATGCCGTTCACACGGGGCTTTGCCAACCTTTCGGGCATCTGGCTCAGGTAGTAGTTTATTCCGTTCATGCTGGTAAAAAATGCGTGCAAATATAGTTGGTAAAATTTAAGCAGAATTATGATAAGAATCATGCCCGCCATCAACCTCTCTTCTTTTTGCGAACATACCTGCTGAGTATTTCAACCACTTGTGTTCTTTGCAGCAATCCGGGAACCAGATCACTTAATCTGTTGAACAACCTCGGGTTTTCACGCATGGCCCGTTCCAGTTGAACAAGGGCCTCTTTGGTTTTTCCCATTAAAAATAATACACCACTCTGGTAAAAAACAAACAACGCACTTCCAATGGCATGTTCTTCTGCAACCCGGCAATGTTTAAGGGCTTCGTCGTATTCCTCTGCCTTTATCAGGGCCCGGATCAGGGCATCGTAACCCGATACATTTTTTGGCCTGACGCGAATGACATTCAGAAAATATTGGATGGCTTCTTTCAGTTTGCCCTGTACCATTTTGCATTCACCCATCAACAGGTTGAATTCCGGCTGCGATTTGTGTATCCGCATAGCCGTTTCCAGTTGCTTCACAGCGGCTTCCCATTGGTCTTCCTTGCAGTAAGTAACCGCAATTTTGTAGTAAATACGGCTGTCATCGGGATTAAGATGACTTGCCTTGCGATAGTGAAACCTCGCCTGTGCAAAATTCTCAAGCTTATGGTAACAGTGACCGATTGCTTCATGGATCACATCTTCGGGTCTTGACAGTTCAAGTACTTTGTTCAGCGATTCAATGGCTTCCCTGTATTTTCTGATGCGGATATAGGCATCCCCCATATTGCGATATGCAATATCGAGTTTCTCATCTATTGCCAGGGCATACTGATAGGCATCAATGGCTTTTTCATAGAGTTTCAGCCCCTGAAATGCAGTGGCAAGGTTGAACCAGGCAAGCTCTGAAAACGGATGCTCTTCAATGATGGATTGGTGAAGCCTGATGCTTTCCTCACACCGGCCGGTAAAATCTGCCCAAAAGCAAATTTTCAGCAGCGCCTCTTCATTTAAAGGATCTTCTTCAAGGATCAGTTTCAGGCAATCGAAAACCTTTTCAAAATCCTCGTAATCATCATATACATCCGATAGTTCAAAAAGCAATTCTATTCTTTCATCCCCTTCAAATAGCTCAAGTGCTTCTTCCAGTTGTTCTGCAGCTTTTTCGGGTTGGTCTAACGCCAGGTAAGCATCTGTTTTTAAAATATAAAGCGTTGTGTCATTGCTGTCGAAAAGCGCGCCGGCATCCAGCAGGTCGAGTGCTTCAAGGTATTGACGATTGGCAATCAGTAAATCGGCCTTTTTGAATTTGAGCTGTGCAGAGTAGGGGAACTGTTCTATGCCCACATCAGCGGCTTCAATGGCAGATGCAAGATCCTGCTTATCATCAAAATAATTGATCAGCCTTTCAAAATCTTCTTCTTCTATAAAATGGCTGCTCCGGCCCGATTTTAGATTTTGGTAAATCCTGAGCAGTTCCTGCATTTCCTCCCTTTCGCGCCGGTTTGAAAAGTTAGCCATATTAAAGACGTTTTATAAAGCTACAAGCAGAAATAATACGAATAATAATTTTTCGGAAGGTTTTTTCCACTTTTTGTAACATTATTTAAATTCCTTCGTTATAATATTTGGTTAAATATTTTTTAATCCTTTACTTTTGCATCGTATGAAAACAGTAAAAAATAAACTAATCGGATCAGGGCTCTATTGCCTTGCCTTGGTTTTCTTGCTGGGTTTTTCTACCGTAGTTCTTGCTTCTAAGGGTGGTGATGAAAAAGAAAAGAAGGGCTATGTATTGAAATTCAATGGTTTCGAAGTGAAAAAGGCCTACATAACCCCATTTTCACTCATGCAGCAAGGTGCTGTTTACAGGGGAATGAGTACACCTTCATCCCCTTCCGGCTCCAAATCTTCCACGCCATCCATCCTTACTTTTCAAAAAGGTAATACAATTTACTTATATCCCGTTCAGCAGCAATCTTTCATCCATAAGCTGAAAGTGCCCGCTCCGGTTAACCGATAACGGTATGTGGATAAAAATTCAGAAAGGCTCCTTTAAAGGGGCCTTTATTATTTTATAACCCGAAATTGGCACTTCAAAAACCGAGGATGAAACCGGGATGGTTTGTAAAGAACTGAGCCGGTATTCCAATTGAAGCCCGCTCATAACCACTGAATATAAAACGGGTAAGCCCGGAGCCAAATTAAAAACGGGATCAAATGCAGGGTTCAGCAATCGGTATTGATTTGTATAAAAAAGGGTAATTACTGAAGAATCACTGAGTTCAATCAAGGCCTTCCTGCAAAAAAAGCCATCTATATCTTTTGATTCATTAAGTTCAATCCATTTGGCGCCTTCAAATTTTTTTTGTGTCCTTTTCCATTCAACCGAATCAAATGTCCACCTGAATCTTTCCTCACCTGCCTCCCTCAACAGGTTAATTTTATCCGAAAGGTTTATAAAAACAGATTGCCGTACGTGCATACTTTCAAAATCAATCCTGCAATCTTTCCCTTTCAGCCATACCAGTTGTTTTGAGGTTCCAAAGGATGCTGCCAAAGATTCGTAACCAGGCTGCGCCATTGGAGTAACCTTATATTCCATCCTCCCTTCGGATACCATTCGTTGCGCATCGGCCGGAAAAAAAAGAATGAGGCCCGAAAAAACTGAAATCATATTTTTTCTGAGCCTCATGCTATTATCGGTTTGAGTAAATGTTTACTTTTTACCCTGCGTGCGCTTTCTCATATCTTCTACCTTGCGCTGACTTTCCTGCATGGCCTCCATGCGTTCCTGCCATTTGCTTTTGGTTTTAGGTTTGGCTTTATTGGCCTGTATCTGCGCCAGTATCTTATCATGATCAATGATGTAGGTTTGAATTACAAACTGCAGCGCAAGTGTAATTACATTGGACACCGTGTAGTACCATGTGAGGGCCGATGGCATGGGGTTGAAAATAAACAGCATGAAGAAGGGGAAAATGTAAGGCATGTACTTCATCATGGGATTGCCTGTATCGGGAGTGCTTGCCATGCTGTACCAGGAAATAAAGAAGCTTGTAATGGTTGCCGTAATGGTAAACAAGCTTACATGACTGCCATAGAATGGAATATTGAACCCAAGGTTGAGAATGCTATCGTAGCTGCTCAGGTCATCGCTCCACAGAAAAGGAACGCCCCTCAGATCGATATTGCTGTTGAAAAAGCTGAACAGTGCAAAAAATATGGGGATTTGCAAAAGGGCAGGGATGCAGCCTCCAAGCGGGTTTACCCCTGCTTCACGGAAAAGCTTCATT
>JALOMX010000282.1 GCA_025455245.1 Chitinophagaceae bacterium | reverse complement strand
GCTTTTGCCTTTTTTGGTATTATTCTTTAATTTTACCCTAATCAATGACCTCAAAAATGTTAGCAACGGTTAAAAAACACATGACGAAGGAGGAATATATTGCCTTTGAACTGAAGGCCGAACGTCGTCATGAATTTATTAATGGACAATTGTTTGAGATGCCCGGAGAACTTGATACAAATAATGCTTTAGCGTTAGCTCTTGCCTTTCTTTTAATGAAAAGCCTTTCCCCTAAAAATTTTATGGTTTTTGCCCACGATGTAAAAGTCGCCATACCCGGTGAAGAAAAGTACTATTATCCTGATGTATTTGTAACCAACGAACCCCGCACCGAGGAGAATAAATACATCAAAACAGCCCCTGTGTTAATTGCTGAAATACTTTCGCCTTCAAGCCGCATTACCGATACTGTTGATAAATACCTCGACTACACCAAAATTCCATCTTTGCAATATTACCTTGTGGTTGAGCCGGAAACTGTACATATTACGTTGTATCACCGAAACGGGGATGGCCAATGGCAGGCTGATATTTTTACACAGAAAGACCAAACCATCAATTTACCCCTGCTTGATCTTCAAATTCCGCTTTCAGCCGTTTATTCCGTTCAGGGTTTTTGATTTTTCCTGAAACTTTTCCACCAATCCCCTTACCTTTGCCGTCCTTTCACAAACAACGGGCGTGGTGGCCTGTTGGTGATCTTGAAATAAAACCGTCGGGCTTCTCCCCCGGCACCTTATTTTAAACGAACTAAAAGGTTATAAATTAATTAGTTATGAAACGTACATTCCAACCGCATAACCGTCGCCGCAAGAGCGTTCATGGCTTTCGCAAGCGCATGCAAACTGCCAATGGCCGCAAAGTGCTGGCCAGCCGCCGTGCAAAAGGCCGCCACAAACTGACCGTTAGCGACGAAAGAGGACTGAAGTAAGAAAAAGCCCGCTTGGCGGGATTCCTGAATATATTGCAACCTCCCCAAAGGGAGGTTTTTTTATGTCCTAACTTACCTTTAGGTGTTAGCAATCTTCCCCAAAAGCCCATTAATCAAACAGTGTTACTTCGCAGCTTGTAGCGCAAGCATGATTGAAAAACCCACCTTCAAGATTAATTTTTCTCAAATTAAATCATTGGCACGGCCTTTGTATTACATTTGTATTACAAAAATGCCGTAAATAATGCTCAACGTGAGGCTTGATGAAGAAATGGAAGCACGTCTCAGTAAGCTTAGTATTGAGAAATCGGTCACTAAGTCTGAAATTGTAAAAAGCGCTTTGGCTGATTATTTAGATAAACAGCAACACACCCGATCTGCCTATGATCTGGGAAAGGACCTTTTTGGGGTTGCATCCGGTGGTTCAAAAGAAGATTCATCAAATTACAAGCAAAAGTTGAAAGCGAAATTGCATGCAAAAAATTCTCATTGATGCAGGGCCAATTATTGCGTTGTTTAATAAACGGGATGCTTACCATAGCAGGGCCGTAAATTTTATCAAAATTCATTCATACCAATATTATACCACCTGGCCTGTAATAACGGAAGCAAGTCATATGCTGGACTTCAGTGTAAACGCACAAATCAATCTGCTCAAGTGGATTGAAAGAGGTGGTATCCATTTGGTTACTTTGGATCAGAATTTATTAGGAAGAATCATTCAGCTTAGTGAAAAATTCAGAGATGTACCAATGGATCTTGCAGATGCCAGTATTATAGTAGCTTCTGAAAAACTTAATACCCTGAAAATATTGAGTATTGATGGCGACTTCTACATTTACCGCAATATCCGGAATCAATATCTTGAGAATCTTTTTTTATAAAATTTACTGATTGTTTCAGCCCCTACTTCACCATAAATACCTTCCCCTCAACCACCCTTACCGTCATATCCTTTTCAAACACAAACGGCACATCCATAATGCATTGTCCGCCCGGTTCGTGGTCAATTATGATGTCAATATTTTTTTGCAGTACGTCAAGGGGCCCAACGTTGCCCTCCCAGTTGGCAGGATTGCTGAAATTACCATTCCCTGTAAAACGGAAAGTTCTTCGGGGCAGTACAGCATATTGCTCAATGTTCATCAGCCGCATGGCTGCCATACCGGTTTGGTGCAAGCGGCCTATACGCCTGAATTCCACGAAAGCATACCCAAGATAACTGTCGGAAGCTTCCATGTTCAACAGGGTGAAAGGATGCGTTGGCGCCGGCACTCCCGCTGTAAAATCCTTGGGAAAATCAAATGCCTTTTCGATGGAATGCACGTATTGCAGGGTGCTTGGTGTTGCCGTTGGCTTCACTTCGTTTTCATAGTTGCCGGCCTGTATGTTCAGGGCATCCACGTACTGCTGCAGCGGGAAAAACCGCACATGCACATGCCCGTTTAAGGTGCCCGTTAATAGTTTAAAATTCCAGTAATACCCGCTGACAAAACAGCCATTGGGCGGCGCATCTACCAAATGCGCATACACAAACGGGTCGTTCACCGGGTCGCATATTTTTTGCGAAAAAGTAACCTCCGCTGTAAATGGCTGCGTATTTCCGCCTTCTTCTTCAGGCGTATGCTCAATGCCGAGCAGATAGCGGTTTCCTGTATAATCGGCAGGGGCGTACCATGTCCAGCCATTTTCCGTGGCCCTGGCTACGGCTACAATGGTTTCCTCAGGATCATTGCAAACAGCCAGGTTTCGAACATAACATGCCGGTGCAACCACAGCAGCCGCTTGCAAAATAGGCAGCTTCTTATCCGGGGTTGAAAAGGTATCAAGCTCCGCCACTTTCATGGTGGCATCATCGCTGCCAAGCCAGTCCTGCAGCAGGGTGGCAAAAATCTGACGATAATCAAAGCGTCTTTCGCTGTCGGCATATTGAAAACCCGTGGAGGGAATAAGCGGATGGCTGCTCAGTACGCCCGGCTGTACCTGCTTACCCACCACAAAAAACGGCGAAATGTTTCCGTGGTCGGTGCCCTGATTGGCATTTTGCCTCACCTGCCTGCCAAACTCACTGAAGGTAACGGTCATCACCTTGTCGGCAAAACCCAACGCTTCCAGATCGTTTTGAAAAGCCAGCAGCGAATCGGCAATATTGGCTAATAAATTGGCATGCGTACCTGTATGCGGTGTACCGGCCACTGCCTGGTTTACATGGGTATCAAATCCGCCAAGGGTAACCTGGAATATTTTGGTTCGGCTACCGCCCTTGAGCATACGGGCCACGGTTTTCAGTTGTCGGCCAAGGTCGGTATTGGGATAGCTCACTGCGCTATTGCTTCCATTGGCAAAATTTTGCGTTACCCGGTCGTAGTACACATCCATGCTTTTTTCAATAAAGAGGATGTAGTCCAGCAACTCCTGGTGCTCTGAACCCTCCGGGATATCAATGGCATTGGTTTGAAAACCGGTGGTACCCCACAACTCCGTTTGCAGGCTTGTGATGTTGTATTCAATGCCTGTTTCGTGGGTATGCCCGTAAAAAAGGCTGGGATTTGACGAACCCATATGGATGGCCAGCGGGTCTCTATTCTGACTGTTAGGATTACCGGCAAGGTTGGGAAAAACGCTTGCCAGGTAACGGCCGAAAATGCCGTCCTGCAGGCTTTGGTTGGTGTTGCCGTCTTTGCCGGAAAACATGGTGTTTTCGCTGGCAAAATGCGAATAGTTTGGGGCGGGATAACCAACCCCGGGCAATATGGCAAGCTTTCCCTGATCGTACAGGCTTTTAAGGCCGGTGAGCGAGGGGTGCAGACCGCAAAACCTGTTTTCGGGAAGGGTACTGTCCAAAGGAATAAAAGCCCCGGTTCCGGTATTGGTAATACGCAGGGATGGTCTGATGGTGGCATAGGTATCGTATTG
>JALOMX010000281.1 GCA_025455245.1 Chitinophagaceae bacterium | reverse complement strand
TCTACCTGTTTCGCAGCGGCAGCATCGCCTTTTCGGCGAACGACGAGAGCGTGCTTTCCAGCTTTGCCGATCAAGCAGCTATTGCGGTGCGCAACGCGCAGCTCTTTGAACAGGCGACCTCCGAAAAGCAACAGATGGATGCAGGCAGATTTTGTGGGGTTTATTTAAAAAAATAGTTATCGCAGATAATTGTGCCGAATATGCGAACATGTTTTTTAATAATCCGGGAGAACATCAGGGAAGCGGTTTGTTTTTGGGTGCGCTATTCTTTACAATGCAGATTTACTGTGATTTCTCCGGTTATTCCGATATAGCCTTGGGCACTGCAAGGCTTTTCGGTATTGAATTACTGAAAAATTTCGCCTTCCCCTACTTTTCAAGAGACATTGCTGAATTCTGGAGAAGATGGCACATTTCTTTATCTTCCTGGTTCAGAGATTATTTGTATATCCCTCTTGGTGGAAGCAAAGGTGGAACATGGATGAAAGTTCGAAATACATTCATCATTTTCATTGTAAGTGGTTTTTGGCATGGCGCCAACTGGACTTTTATTATTTGGGGAACCCTAAACGCTATTTATTTTTTGCCTTTGCTTTTAGGCGGTAAAAACAGAACCCACCTTGACATTATTGCACAAGGAAAAACATTTCCAAACAGCAGGGAGTTTTTCAATATGATCCTTACCTTCCTTCTTACCGTTATTGCCTGGATATTTTTTAGGGCACAAAATGTTGACCAGGCCTTTCATTTTATTTCAAAGATTTTTTCACCTTCACTATTTTCAATTCCAGATTTTGAAGGAAGATTAAGATCCATTACCATTATTATTATTGTATTTGTTTTTCTATTGTTTGAATGGAATGGAAGACACCATCAATATGCAATCGCCAAATTTGGAATTAAGTGGAAACGCCCGATCAGATATTTATTTTACTATGGACTTATAATTGCGACATTTTGGTTTGCTGGCAAGCAACAAGAATTCATTTACTTCCAGTTTTAAGGAAAATTAACGGATGGGAGAATCCAAAACTTTGTCACATTAAATTTAATAATTATTTGTTTAAATGCTAGGTACCAATGATTTCTGTTAATCAATTGTAACTAAATGAACATAATTTGATCCCATGAAACGATTTTTGAAAAATATTACGGTTTTCATTTTACCCGTTATTCTTTTCTTTAGTATCAATTTTCTAATTAACTATTCAATATTTAACACACAGGAACCCAATATAAAAGACGTAGATGTTCTTATTATTGGTGATTCTCATCCTCATAGGGCAATTAATCCCAGTTTTTGGAAAAACGCTGAAAATATTGCAATGAGCGCCGAACCATTGATTATATCCTATTGGAAATTAAAAAAAGTATTAAAAATCATCACTCCTGATACAGTTATCATAGGATTAGCTCCTCACAACATATCTCAATTGAATGATTTCCGGTTTATTGACAATAGGTTCGCAAGTGAAATGTTTAGAAGGTATTACCCCATCCAAAATTTCAATTCGATAAAGAAAGATATCCCCGTTGACTTTCAAACCTTTTATCTGACTTTGTGGAAAGAAACAGCATTCTATCCCAAAAAAAACCATATACACTATATGGGGAGATATTCAAATAAAAAGATCAGCAATGTTTCTGACTGGAAAATTGCGTTAAGGAATCATTATGTCAAAGATTATAAAGAAATGGGGGTATCAAAGATCTGTATTTCATATTTGGACTCCATTCTGAATTTATGCCATCAAAATAATATTCAACCAATCCTTGTCGGTAGTCCTGTGCATTCAAAATACTATCAAGGAATTCCTCAACCTATCTTAAAAAAGTATTATAACATAGTCGATAGCTATAAAGACAGGGCTATTATTTTTTCAAGAACCAATGACATGAGTTATCCTGACTCCTTATTTTATAATGCTGATCATTTAAATCAATTTGGTTCAAATAGATTTATGAATGAATTCATAGGATTCCTAAATACTTCAGGAACAACTAATCCGATGTCAGAGGTATACCCAGAAAAAAAACTAAAATAAGTATAAATATTACCGGTCACCATTAAATCCATGATGTAATTGCAACCCTGCAAGCTCGAGGCTTTTGCGCTTGACCTTGCTCAACTCCACACTTTCAACAATGGCATCGGGCAGCAGCACAAGCGACAATCCGTTTTCCTTCCACCAGGTACTTTCCCGCAGGTGATACACATGAATAAGGCCTGCAAGGTACTTTCTGTCCTCGCGCGCATGCCATTCTTCAATGGTTTCAAATTTTTCCTTAGGCACAACTGAAACATCTTCAAAACTCAGGTAAACCCTCAGGTAAAAATCTTCACTCAGTTCACCCGGCTTATGGTGATATAGCTTTTTATATTCATACTTATAATCATAGCGCAGGGCGGAAATATCACTCAGCACAGCACTTGCCGTAGGAAAACTGCCTGCGCCTTTCCCGTAAAAAAATTGTTTATCGGCAAATCCGCTTTCAATGACTACGCCATTGTACTCATGCCGTACAAATGCAAGATGGTTGTCAGGCTTCACAAACTGAGGCAAAACAAAAGCAGCAACTTTGCCACTGTCGAGTTTTCGTGCCTGTGCCACCAATCGGATTGCCCAACCCTTTTCATTACCAACCTGTGCATCAAAGCCATTCACATTTTGAATACCATTGAAAAGAATTTGCTCCGGCGTTGTTACTATCCCATAAGCATGGGTGAGTAAAAAGGTCCATTTGTTTACCGCATCATAACCTTCCACATCAAGCTTTGGATTGCTTTCGGCAAATCCGAGTTGCTGTGCCTGAAGCAATGCCTCGCGGTAATCGAGCTTGTCCTCAAACATTTTTGTAAGGATATAATTGGTGCTGCCGTTTACGATAGCCTGAATACCGTGCAGCAAATCATTATCGTAATACTCTTCAAGATTGCGGATAACAGGAATGGAGGCGCATGCAGCAGCTTCACAAAGGAAAGAGCGGCCTGTTTGTTGTTGTAGTTGTAAAATCTCAGGCAGGTTTTCAGCAATCATTTTCTTACTGGCACTTACTACATGTTTACCATTCAGCAATGCCGTTTTTACAATCTGAAACGCAGCCACCGAATCATCTATCACCTCTACAATAACATTGATCTCAGGATCATTTAGCAGCAAGTCCCGGTCCGTTGTAAACAGGTCAGGCGGGGCATGCCTTGCCTTTCCCGGATTTTTGATACATACTTTTTTTATGGTTGCTTTGAGTGATGGTGTTTGATGCAATACTTTGTACAAACCCTCCCCTACTACACCAAAACCAAATAAGCCTATGGTTAATGATTGATGGTGCTCGTGCGTGTTATGCAATGTTTCCTGCGACATGTTGTTTGTTTTTTTCTTCTATGGAAATAGTTGATTGTTTTGAAATAAAATTGAAAATGTGAGATGCTAACTGATCATATTCGAGTAAAAATCCATCATGGCCGAATAAGGAACTGATGACAGCGAGTTGCGCACCGGGGATGTGTTCAGCCAGGTACTGCTGTTCACTCAACGGGAAAAGAACATCACTATCAATTCCTACAACCAAAGTATTTGCTGTTATGGATGCAAGGGCCTTTTCAGCGCCATCCCGGTCACGTCCCACATGGTGGCTGTCCATGGTTTTACTTAACTGATAATAGCTGAAGGCATTAAAACGACCAGCAAGTTTTTGTCCCTGATAACGTTGATAGCTTGCCGCACCTCCATCACTTTCCCCTGAAGAAGTAATCACCTGCTGATTGTGGTTGTCAGCCCCGCGCGGCATGCGCGGGGTGCAGGGCGAACGTTACACCTTTCGCCCGCGTGACTTCAGGGATTCGGACTGCCGCTCGCGGCCAGTTGCCCCGCGTGCCA
>JALOMX010000280.1 GCA_025455245.1 Chitinophagaceae bacterium | reverse complement strand
CCCCGCAACCTGATGCCAAACCCCAAAACCGGTACTGTTACCAACGATGTAGCCGGAGCGGTGAATGACTTGAAAGGTGGTAAGATCGCCTTCAAGGTTGATAAAGCCGGTATCATCCATGCTTCTATCGGACGTGTTTCTTTCTCTCCTGAAAAGATCACTGAAAATACCAACGAACTTATCCAGGCCCTCATTAAGCTGAAGCCTGCTACTGCAAAAGGTACTTACCTGAAGGGTATCAGCATCGCCAGCACCATGAGCCCCGGTATCAATGTTGACACCAAAGCATTTATTCATTAATCCCGACGGCACGCACCGTTATTATCCATTCATCTTCTAAAAACAGAAGGCAATGACTAAAGAACAAAAAAACGAAGTGATCGAAGTGCTGAAGGATAAGTTCTCTCAGTACAACAACTTCTATATTACCAATACCGAAAGTCTTACCGTAGCACAGGTAGGCAAACTGCGTCGCGTATGTTTCAACAAGCAGGTGGAACTGAAGGTGGCTAAAAACACCCTCATCCGCAAGGCACTCGAATCACTTGACGCCGAAAAATACAGCGAAGTATACGATAACCTGCATGGCGTAACCGCCCTGTTGTTCAGCGAAAGCCCCAAAGAACCGGCGCTTATCCTCAGTTCTTGGCGACAGTCAACTCGAAGCGCTGAAGAGCCTCAAGAGCAAGCAGGACCTTATCGGCGAGATCATCGGTCTCCTGCAATCTCCTGCCAAGAATGTTATCAGCGCGCTTAATGCGGGTAACAAGCTTGCGAGCTTAGTAAAGGCTTTGGAAGAAAGAGCAAACTAAAAACAGGATAAGGTTGAGGTTAAGGTTGAGCGGATACGCCCTTTCTTAACCTCAGCCTTAACCTTAACCTTGTTAGTCCACGCCTGGGACTGATTATAATTACAAATTTTATAAACCTCCGCCGGAGCACAGGCAATGAAGGCGGGTAAATTTGAAAACAATGGCTGATTTAAAAGCATTTGCAGAACAGTTGGTAAACCTGACTGTAAAAGAAGTAAACGAACTGGCTCAGATCCTGAAAGAAGAGTATGGTATTGAACCTGCTGCTGCTGCTGTTGCAGTTGCTGCCGGTCCTGCCGCTGCTGCTGCCCCTGCAGTAGAAGAAAAGACTGCTTTCGACGTAATCCTTAAGAGCGCCGGCGCTAACAAGCTGAACGTTGTTAAGATCGTTAAAGACCTTACCGGTCTTGGTCTGAAAGAAGCTAAAGAACTGGTTGACGGTGCTCCCAAGCCTGTAAAAGAAGGTGTGGACAAAGCAACTGCCGCTGACCTTGAAGCTAAGCTGAAAGAAGCCGGTGCCGAAGTAGAAATCAAGTAATTTTTACGGCGATACTAAAAGAGGCCCGTTCCGAGAGGAGCGGGTTTTTTTGTGGGATAATTCATCATTTTATTGGCATCTAATTTTATGTGTTGTATAAATTCTTCGGATTGAAATTTGATAAAGGAACTGTCATTCATTCAGCATTAGCTATTCGGACACATTCGGCGCGCAAATCAGACAATGCTTTTAATGCAGCCGGATTTTTATCCAGGTTCAGCAAAGGCAGATATTTTTCAATAAGGTACGTTTCAAAACTTTCAAAATCACCTTCGTAGTTTATCCAGTTTACCAGCAAATGCTGGTTTATCCAGTTAATGATGGTTTTTTCATCTTTTGCTGAAAAGGTATAATTTCTCTTATTGGCCTTATCAGTCAGTGATCCTTTTTCCGGGCGAAAACCAAGAACAGCGCCAAGGCTGCGGAAAAAGGTACCATGCCCTTTGGCGCGTAATTCCTGCATCAAACGCTTATGTAGGCTTTGGCTTGCAATGCCTATATAAATGATATTGTGTTTACGGTCTTCCAGCGCTTTTTGAAAAGGTTCCGGAAGGCGGCTGCCGCTTTTCAACCGCAGGCAATACAAACCCGGTTTATCGGGTATTAATTCGTCGGCGTCAACGGGTAGTTTGTAGTTTTTCTCATTCATCAATACTTTTTCCAGCAGTTTCGTATCGTTGCCCAATACTGTTAAGGTTTTGGGTGCCTGTTTTATTTCTTCCGGATTTGCCTTTGCGGGTGAAGTAACCTTTGTGTTGGGTTGCCCAATAAGGGATACGGTGGTGCCGTTTCGCTGAAAAAGGCCACTGTAGTTTCGTGTTCTTAGATCTATTTGAGATGATGCTATTATTGATTGATCTTTCTTTACATACCATTTATTTTTATTTAATGCATCGGCAATTTCCTTTGTGGTCATTGGTCTTCCCTGTTGGCGAAGCAGCTGTTGTATGGCATCGTGGAGGGTCATTTTCTTTTTGATTTTGTTTTTTTAGTATCTGCATTCGTTGCAAAATGCAGTAATAATCTTCCTTTCAGGGTGGTATAATATTGCTGATGGGGGCTTGTAGGTTTATCGGGCAGGGTCATGGCCATCCAACCCATATTGATAAGCGGAAGTATGAATTTGGAATAGTTTTTTCTATGATTGCTGAGATTTAATTGCTTTAAAAGAGATTCCCGGCTTTGGGGCTGAATGCCTCGGGTTAACAAGGTAATACTATCCGGTGCAACCAGAATAGCTTGGGCACTAACTTGGGCACTAACTTGGGCACTAGCTTGGTTACTGGCTTGGTTACTTTCCCCTGATTCAGTAATATTTACAAGTATCTTATTTAATTGATGTTCAATTGATTGCGTGTCTATAGCTTGGTTACCAGCTTGGTTACTAGCCTGGGCACCGGCTTGGGCACTAAGTTTGTTTTCCTGCATCCACTTTTCCAGCCATTCATCTATTGCAGCAAGGTTTTCAAGGGTCTTCGTTTTGCCTTTATTTTCAGTATGTAAAAAGGCAGGATGAACCGGAAGGGTTACCTGAAACCATGTTCTTTCTTCATCAAAATCAAAAAGAGGGTCAGGTGACTGATTGACCTGCATAGCCTGCCTGATGGCAGCAAGGCCGGTGGCATGTCCTTCGGTTAGTTTCAGTTCTTTCAAAAAATCGCCTAATCTCCTGTTTCGGTAGCGCCGGGGTATTACCTTTCCAGCCGCAAAATCTTCGCGGCGAATGGAGCGATCGGGCCCCCCTGCATTATGCAGGATGATGGCATCAGGCTCAATTCTGATCTTTACCGGTTCGCGTACCTGATAATTTCGGTGATAAAGACAGTTTGCTACCGCTTCTTCCAATGCAGCGAAAGGGTAGTTCCAAAAACGGCCGGCAGTGGCCCTGCCCGAAATTTTAAAAACTTTTTCCTGCAGAATATTCGATTTCAGCCAATCAAGTGTTTTGGTAATTAATTGCGGAACAGGCCCTTCAAGGCGCACTTCGGTAAATTTCCTGTCCGCTATCCCATGCGTAAAATGTACGATTTCCACCCATGTGTAAGGAAAGAACAAATGTGGTTTTTCAGCAAACATCATCAGCGCAACATTGCGCGGAAACTGATGTTCGTTGGGGCCGGTTATCAATTCCATTTGTTGCAGCAACTCCTCTGTCGGTAATTGTCCTGCGGACAAATTCAGTTTACTTCCTATCTTTCTTAAGTGCTCCTGAATGAGAAGCAACGAAATGGATGAAACAGAGGCTTGCGTATTGGCCCGGTCATCAAACGGTATTTGGTTTGCCAGGGTTATCAGTTCCTGCTGCTCTTCAAGATTGGCCTGTACACTATTGGCATACCTGCGTATATAAAAACACCAGTTTTTACGATTTGCTGTAATCTGTTCAGGAACCTGATATGGCCGGTTCGATCCACCCGGCACCCATATTACCATAATATCCTTATGGTCTATTTTTTCTATAAAAATATGTGGATGATATGCAGGCTTTATCTGATTGTTAAACCCAATCATTTTCTGCTGAATGGAAGCAATTAATTCAGGTGAAAGTCCTGCAACAGGTCTTTTTGCTACTCCATTGGTTTCTTCTACACCCAATACGATGTATCCTCCGCCATGATCATTAAAATCGTTGGCGAAGGCACAGATCGTCCGGTATATGGCATCCGGGTTCCATCCGGTTTTAAACTCAATCCTTTCCGTTTCAACAGATCGGGCATTCAGCAGGTCTTCTATGTTAATGTGTAATGCCATGAAAAGGAAAATATTTTAATATAGCATTTTGTGGAGACCAAAGAAAATACAATCCTGTTTCCATCATTCCATTCTTATTTTGAATCTTAAGAGCATTTGCTTGCTGTTGGTTAATCATACTTCCCTGCACACCCTGCATCACAGGTAGAGGCATTTTGATCCTTGGATCATATAGCCTGCGGCCTTTTCTCACTTTAGCATAACCGAGTGTGCGATCAGGTTGCGTTCGGTTATATTTTCCGGGAGTACTAAAGGTGCAATTTAAAATGGGGTTCATGTTAGGCGCCATGTTCAGCAGGTTCAGTTAAATTTTATGCTTGCTAAAATAATCAAAATGGGTATTACAACCGTACCTATTGCTCCAAAAACCTTATACGTACATTTGCATTCTCCTCAAAAAAAATGAAAGACTTCTGGAACCAACGC
>JALOMX010000279.1 GCA_025455245.1 Chitinophagaceae bacterium | reverse complement strand
TGTATTTTCGGCATGTTGCAATTTATAGGATTGTAATTAATTTGATACGTCTGTATTTTCAGCAACCTCCATTATGGAGTATCAAGAATGGTTGTGCCTTTCATTTTTTCACTGATGGCTTCGTCCATTACCCTTTCAGCATATGGGCGACTGATTTCATTCAGTTCTTCTATCTTTTGCTGAATCAGATTTTTATCTTCCATGGTCAGTGCAAGTTGCAGCGACTGCATTGCATGCGCAGTTTCGGTTAGTTCGTTGCCTGTCAGGAAAGTTGCATTTTTTGAAATAAAACGCTCGGTTGTTTCCAGTAATTGCTGTCCTTCGGTTTTTGCCTCTACCAGGGCCCTGATGGCAATATCATCCTTAGCATGTGTTATGCTTTCCAGAAGCATTCTTTCCACCTCGCTATCAGTAAGTCCGTACTGCGGCTGAATTTCTATGGATTGCTCAACACCACTTCGAAGTTCTTTGGCATTCACCTGTAAAATCCCGTCTGCATTTATTAAAAACGAAACCTCAACCTTTGGAAGTCCTGCAGGCATAGCGGGAATACCGGTAAGATTGAACTCACCCAATTTGCGGTTATCCTTTACAAGGTCACGTTCGCCCTGATAAACAGAAATACGCATACCACTTTGCCCATCTTTTTGGGTGGTGTATTGGCGTCCGGCCTTTGTTGGAATTTTGGAGTTTCTGGGAATCAGCACATCCATCAAGCCTCCCATAGTTTCTATACCGAGACTCAGCGGGGTAATGTCGAGCAATAACATATCCTTATTGTTGCCCGCAAGTATATCTGCCTGAATAGCGGCACCAAGGGCCACCACTTCATCAGGATTTAATTCATCATGAACCGCTTTTCCGAAAAATTCAGTTACCCGTTGTTTAACCAATGGAACACGGGTACTTCCTCCAACCATTACCACCTCATCTATATCTTCAGGCTTTAATCCTGCGTCAGACAGGGCTTGTTTACAACTTTCAATGGTCCTTTCCACAAAAGGATTGATCAGTTTATTAAAGACTTCCTTATTAATGGACAATGTTTCTCCGTTACTTTCAATCGCAAATTCGTTTTCGGAACTAAGAACTTTTTTGGCGCTTTCTGCATGCAAACGAAGTGTTTGCAACAGTTCTTTTGAAGCACTCAATTCAGCTTTTGTAATACCGTATTCTCCAAGCCAATAATCCAGAATTGCACGATCAAAATCATCTCCGCCAAGGTAGGTATCACCATGGGTGCTCAATACATCAAAAACTCCTCCTGCAATGCGTAATACAGAAACATCAAATGTTCCGCCCCCGAGGTCATAAACAGCTATGGTTTTTTCCTCATGAGATTCGAGTCCGATTCCATAGGCAAGGCTTGCAGCTGTAGGTTCATTTACAATTCGCAGCACATCAAGCCCGGCAAGCTTTCCGGCATCTCTTGTGGCCTGTCTCTGAGCATCATTGAAATATGCCGGCACAGTAATTACGGCCTTGGTCACGGGGGTTTTCAAAATATGTTCCGCACGGTCTTTCAGTTCTTTAAGAATAAACCCGGATAACTCAACAGGAGAATAAAATTTTTCACCAACCTGAACCTTTACAAGGCTTTAGGTAAAAAAATCAGCATGCTCTGAAAGGTCACGATAACTTTTTCCCATCAATCGTTTTGCACTTAAGATGGTATTCTGGGGTTCGGTAATCAGAAAGTTTTTTGCATCTTCTCCAACGGTAGGGTTTCCTGTTTCATCAAAATGAATGACTGACGGTACAAGGCTGCTGCTGTTGTGCTCACGTAAAGCCGTTGCCTTTTTTGATTCGGGATGTATAATCGCTACAAGGCTGTTTGTTGTTCCAAGGTCAATACCCACTATCATCTCCGACTTCTGCAAACTTCCCGTTGCAATATTTATTGAGATCTTTCCCATACCAACATCCTCTTTATTTAATGGCTGTTTCTTTTAAGCCCTTTTTATTTAATAAAAAATCGATTCCTAAAGTTGACACAATCAAAAGAAACGGCATAAAAGGAACCATAAAACGATTATGCCAATCAGCGCAAAGTAATATATTCGGTATCAACCAAACCGCCATACCAAAGAAGATATATAAATAATTTAGCATTTTTTTCCTGAATGCATAAACCAGGCCGATAAGGGCCGTTAAATAATAAACAATGCAACACACCGTAATTACAAGGTTATGGCTATTGCTGAAATAGGGGCGTGTCATCCAAAGCGATTTCAGCAGCCTTTGAGAAAAAAGCCTGATTGTCAATCCGGGATTAGACCAAAAATATCCGGGTATGGAATTAACCTCCCGGTACGGTGTAATCTCAAATTGTTGTAATTCGGATGGTAGTCCGCAAATAATATTCAGGTCAAGGTTATGTCCCGGATAAAAAAAATCCTTCCCATTTTGTAATGCATAGACAACAAAGAACGAAAATGCGAATAGCCAAATAACCGGAACAAGGATTCTTATCGGCTTAATTCTCAGGGTGAAAGCATAAACAATGCCAACAGGAATAAGCAGAAAACCTACAGGCCTGATAAAACAAATAAAAACAAGAAGAATGATCAGTGACCAATATGCCTTTCTGCTGCCATTGAATTTTTGGGTAATCCAATACAATGCAATGACAACCAAAGAACCAAAGTACCCGTCTGTGTATAAATGTGAATTCCATGAATGAAAAAAGGGACAAGTAGCAAACAGGAAGGCTCCCGCCATTTTGGCTGTATTACTTAAAGAAAATGTGGAAAGGATTTTTATAAAACAGGAAAAAGCAAAAAAAGACAGGCCGAGTTGTATGAGGTACATCCATTTAATCGACAGTCCCACCCATTTAATGACAACCATGGGTGCGATATAGCCTGCATACAGCCAGTAATGAACAGAATGTTGCCAATCACCGGAAGCAATCCTGCCGGCAATATTTATGTAAACAACCGCTTCCTCCTCAATGTAGATCCCAAACCTATACAGCCAGAATAGCTGAACAACCAACCAGATAAATACAAGGAATAGCCAGGCTTTTTTAGGCAAATAATTCATCTGATGTTATCTTAAAATAACCATTTTGCCATATCCCTTTTTAAAGAATTTATCGGTGTCATCAGCAAGATTCTGATTAAAACCATCATTCAGTTTAAACTGCTCCATTTTGTTTCCATCAAGGCTTGTTACCACCCGATACAAATAAACTCCATTGGCAAGTCTTTGCCCAAACATATCTGTACCATCCCATTTGTATTCGGTAATGTTGGTGCCTACCCTGATGGGACCGAGTTCCGCTTTGGTAATCTCTTTAACAATTTTCCCGGTTACTGTAAGAATTTGAATTTTAAATTCCTGTGGCACTTCTGCACCCGTAATGGTAAAAACAAATGCGGTACTGGTGCTAAAGGGATTTGGATAATTCAACAGGTTACTGATCATTGGCTTATTGAATACCTGGAAACTCACCTTGTAATCACTCGTACCTGCCGGGTTATTGTTGCGGTCTTTTCCTCCAACAGTAAGTTCATAATCATTATTTTCTGAATCAGTATTCAAAACAGGGAAGAAATCAATGGTAGCGGTATTATCATTTCCTGAGGATGGAGGGGTAAACCGAAGGGTATCAGTACCCCATCTGTAAACCCGTGCAGAGTTTTCATTTGGAAACTTTAACCTGATGGTTACACCAGAGGTATCATTCAGCAAAGCAAAATTGTTTTCATCTTTCAACTTAATCTGAATATGAGGCTTAGCTGAAACAATATCCCTGTTCAGGATATGAACCCCGTCAAATGTCACATCCAAAAGAGGGTCTGTCATGTCTTCCCGAACATAAAAATTATGATAAAGGAAGTTGTTGAAAAAGTACTGTTCAGGTTGGTCATTGTCGGGATTGGCGGCAATGTATAAAGTATTCAACCCTGGTCTTGACCTTGTGTCAATGGGTGTTGAAATAATGATGGTATCACCCGCCGGCAAGGGCCTGCGCCTTAACTGGGTTATATTGGTTACATTGTTTTTATCAGTAACAGAAACCCTTAAGAGCAGGCTGTCAAAGTTGCGATTACTGATATTCTTAAATGCTATTCTAAAATTATATGACTCTCCCTGCAATAAAGTATCCTTGTCATTCAAAAGGATATTTGCTGCAAGTGCGCCTTCGGGTACGGGTGTGTAATAAACCCGCCAATACTGAAGATTCCAGGGTGTACCACTTAAGGAATCCGTACTTTCCATCCGTAACTTAAGATTGGGATACTGCTGAGCATTTACAGAAGAAAGGTCAATACTTCCTTGTGTTTCAGGAGCATCAAATAATTTGGTTTCTGTTCCATTCGGGCTTACACCAATTACGCTGATCCTTACACGGTCTCCCTGTCCGTTATCAACCGGTGCTCCTGTCCATTCGGCACTCTTCCATCCGGTTGAAGGTCCAAGTAGGGGAGAGGTAACTATGCCGGTAGTATCCACAGTGGGCAGGTTGAGGTTTATCTGAATCCTGTCAAAAAGCCCCTCACTCATTTTAACTTCTGTAAAAGGATTGTTCGGTACATTTTTCTGATAAACAAAAATGTACGTACGGGGTCGGTTGAATGAATCAATCGTTTCAAATCCCGATGATTTCAGTTTATGGTAAAGACTGTTACCGGGACCAAAGGATTGTTCATCGGCTTTCAGTTGGTCGGCAAAAGTTTCATTTTCATAGGGTTGATCCAGTATTTTTCTTACCACTACATAAGCCCCTGATGGAATTGAATCCATAAAATCCATCATTTGTTTTCGATTGGCCTGAACCCTGTCGTCCCACTCATAATTAAACGGATTTCTGTTTGGATTACAGAATCCTGAATTCCATGTGCCATTAACCGTGATGGGTTTGAATGTCAACTTATCAAAAACATTGAAGATAAGGCTGTGACCGACACATGCACTTGTGGAAAGAAGATCGTTATTTACCGAAAGGGAAAAATGATTGTCTTCTGTTCCGCTTGTCGGGAAAATAGAATGGGTGACAAAAAGATTATTTGAGCTTGGATTGAATGCCCACCGTCTGTCAAGATCCATACGCATCCTATCGCCGTTGCTTTGTAAATGCTGATAGAAATGGCTTTGATTAAAACCTGTTTCAGGACCCGACAAGTAAATGAATGATGCATTATTCCAGCGCAAAGGTGTTCCTCCGGGTCCCGGTCTCAATCCAAGTCGCCAATAATAAACCCGCCCGTTCACAAGGGTTGTTCCTGGATCGATTTCAACAATACCGCCACCTGCAGTAACATCTCTTGTGATTTTTAAAGGTGAATTAAAGAGTGTGGTGGTATCCATTTCAACAACATAAGGAAGGGGTTCACTGAATGGATTGGCAGTGGAAGCTACAAGCTTTACATTAGCCTGATTGACAATAGCAAAGTTAATAGGAGATACCGGCCTTAATTCATTTTCAAAAATGACAACCTCCCGTGTAATGCTGTTGTTTAATTCGCTTAACTCATTAATCTTATT
>JALOMX010000278.1 GCA_025455245.1 Chitinophagaceae bacterium | reverse complement strand
TGAATATAATACAGGCCGGAAGTGGTAACGGAGGAAAAATCAAATTTTACATAGTTATATTTATAGTATCGGCCCCAGGGTATTGTTTTTCCGGTAAACACACTTATGGCTTTCCCATCATTACCAATCTTGTATAAAGATGCCTGTGCAAGTACCTTGTCATATTTGTCAAGCTCTATAACAGCAACCTTTGGTTGAGTTGGAATGTAACCAACTTGTGAAAAACCAATATTCGGCTCCCTGATCCATCCGGGAATGGCATTGGGTTCTATTGTCCAGGTCAACACCTTACCTGTTTTTCCGGCAGGAAGTAAACTACGCAAAACGTACCATCCGTTTTGAGCCAGAACACGTCCATCGAATAGCATAATTTCTGTATTCTCAGAACTGATTTTCACCATGCGTTCAGGAGCCTCCGGAGCTAAAAGAATTGAGCGCCCCTTTTCCAGGGGAAGCGGATCAACGAACGTTCCTGTACCCCTGTCATCGGACGTAACATAGCCTTTGAATTGTTTGAGTTTTTCACTGTTCGGCCTTGTGATGGTGTTCCCGACAACATATCTGGAGAATCGATTCATTCGTCCATCTACCACATAAGTCTTTCCCCAATATTGAGAAGGAAGAAATTCGAAGTTAAATCCTGCAGCCCCTTCCAGTGCCTTTGGAACAGGCTTATCAAGGTAAACGGATATCTCTACACTTTTACCTTTTGCCGTAACAACCACACGCGAATTGAAATCATAATCTTCATACCTTAAATCTGATGAAATGGTTTTGGATGCAGCATTTATGGTTCGGTTGGAGATGGCAGGAACAAGATCCCATTGTTCCGGCGTATGGGAAAGTCTTACAGCGCCGCCCTGCCAGGTTCTTACCCCGTGGTGTATCAGTTCTATGCCGGCATTCTTTTCATCGTTGAAACCTCCTGTAAACAAGTTGTTATACACAAGAATATTGATACCCTGCTTTTCGAAATATCCAAGATCATTCAAATCCCAATCCTCTTGAAGGTTATCATTAAATGAAGTTAAAAGCAAAGCTAAAAGGCCAATCAACGTAAGTCTTTTCATACCTGAATCATTTTTAGGAATATAGACCCGGTAAATTGCAATGAAGCCGTATGCTATCCCGGAATAGATTTTTTATATATGTCTTTTCTTTTTTGATCAATCGTGTGAATGCACCCAGGTATAATTATTCCTGCAAATACACATCATCCTTGTTCACACTTTCAAACCGATCAAAAGCAGCCTTATTTGAAGAGGCCTGCCCGTTCGATGTTGCATACATCGCATACATGCATCCCACAAATCCACCTGCTGTTTCAGTACTTAAAAAGGTAGCATCTACTTTGTCAATCATCAGTTTCCACTCATTGGGTTGTGTTGCGTAATAAAACGCATAGGTATCCCCATTAGCTTCAATTTTCAGGTGCACAGGTTTACCGGATTTAACAGACAAAGGTGCTGAAGCCATTAAACTATCGGATGTTTTTTCGCGGTTTCTTCCGGGGCTCTTCCAAAGCTGTACCACCGGCTTTCCATTTTCAGCCGATATGCTTAAGAAGTAATAAAACCTTTCACTTTGAAAAATCGCAAGGCCTGCCTTTTCATGCCCGTCGTTTGCCTTAAAAATTAAAGAGGTATTAGCTTGTCCTTTCAGGTGCGCCTGCCTGAATGCAATGAATGAGGGATTTTCTTTACCGCTAAAGGTTTCAGGTCGTACATCCAGAATCAATTTTCCACTCTGCAGACTATGCCATGTACTTCGCGGTGTGCGGAGCATCATGTAGCGGTCATTAAGGGTTGAATTGTTGAATTCATCGGAAAAAGTATAGTTACCGCTAAATCGTTCAATGCCCTGCTGATAACTTCCCTTAATCGGGTATTGATACTTGACCACATCGCCCCCAAGGTCAAATACCGGCCAGCCATCTTTCCATACTACCGGAGCCATGAAGGTTTCGCGGCCCGTGTTGAAATGGTTTCCCTTATAAGGCCTGCAGCCGAGGAAAACGCCCCACCAATTACCAACTTCATCTTCTACAAGGTCAGCATGTCCTGTGGTGGTGATAGGGTGGGGGCGGTTACGGTCAAGATGACGCTGCGTAAGTATCGGATTGTTTTCATACGGAATAAAAAGATCATCGAGCGTACGTGCCCTGAAAACGACCTCCGAATGGTTGTAGCCGGTGCCGCCTTCAGCACAATACAAGTAGTAGCGTCCATCTTTTTTTAACAGGTGGGGCGCTTCAATCCAAACGGGTTTTTTGGAAAAGTCGGTTCCGCCATTCACAATTATCCTGTTGTCACCGATTACTTTTAGTGTTTTCGGATCAAGTTTGTTTATACGGATGGTACGATGCCCACTGTACATGGATTTGTTATCGGGAGGGTCGCTGTTGTACACTATGTAAGCCTCATCATCGTTGTCGAAAAAAATGGAGGGATCAATACCCCTGATCTCCGGTACCCACACAGGATTGCTCCAGGGCCCTGCAGGATCTTTGGCCGTAACAATAAAATTGCCACCCTTATCAATATTCGTGCAAATAATGTAATATGTTCCATTGTGGTATGTAATGGCCGGAGCAAATAAACCCCTCGAAACACCCTGCCCGTCAAGGTTTAGCTGCTCAGGCCTGTTGAGTGCCGAACCTATCTGCTTCCAGTTTACCAGGTCAGTACTGTGGAAAATGGGTAATCCCGGAAAGTACGCAAAGGTGCTGACCGTCATGTAGTAATTGTTTCCTTCTCCTTTACAAATAGAAGGGTCAGGATAAAAACCGGAGAGTATTGGATTGGAAAAATACTGACCATTTGATTGAAAGGTCAGAAATAATGCAACAACCCAAAAACTGTATTTAATCGTTTTCATATTTCACTAATTATGGTTCATTCGTTTTATGCTCAGTTCGTTTTCCTTTGATAATTCAACATTCGGTTTGCCCAATCTATAAAAAAGGAAAAGTTGGGCGCATCGGTATGACCGCCATCATGCTGTCTCCATGCAAGCTGTCCATTCAGTAATCCTTTCAGTACCGGTGGCAACGGCTCTTTCAGGTAATCATTCGACAGCCCAAGGTCATTTGCCCCTAACAGTTTATATACCTGTCCTGCAGCGACGGATGCCATCCAGCTTCCCTGTTGATCCAGCCATTTTGCATCCCCTTTTTCCGGAATTCCATAGCTGATAAATAAGGGACGTGGAGCCGCAAGGGCCAGTAGTTCGTGGCTGTCAACGGGAAGGTCACATCCGGTTTTTCTTCCAAATGCTGCTTCTTCTGCTGCGTATTTCATATAGTTGCCGGCCATCCAGTAAAAGCCGCCACCGGTAAGGTTTTCCACGGCTTCGCCAAATACACGGCGGTGCAGGGTTGCACCACCTTTGCCCGAAGAACCTATGAGTCCAATGGCAAAACGGGGCTCAAACGCCATGGTAACAAGCGCCGCTTTGCCGTATCGCGATACGCCTTCAATGCCCACTCTCTTTGCATCAACCATCGAATCGGTTTCCAGATAATCAAGTGCCCTTGCCGCACCCCATGCCCATGCGCGCAATGCCCCCCAATCATCAGGTTTTCTCGGTTGGCCTTTGTTTACGAGGCCAATGATACCTTTCGTCAATCCGGAGCCGTTGTCGGCCTGAATGCTGTTGGGATCTATGGTACAATATCCCCATCCGGCGGCAAGTAACTGTTCGGTGGGGGAAAGTTCTGCCGGCTGCAGTGCAAAAAAATTAGGGCCCGGCAACCGGGTGATGGGAGAATATGCAGGATACTTTTTTTATCATTAAATCCCTGAAGGCATTGTTGATCTTTTCCATGTCGGCCGGTGAAGGCTGTGCAGGTGCCGGAAATGAAGGGAAACCAAACATCATTAAAACCGGTACCGGTCCTTTAACATTGGAAGGAACCACAAGGATCATATTGATGTCAACATTAATCAGCGGGTATGAACTATTGTCCACATGGCCAATAATCTTTTTTACGGTTGCCGGTATTCTGCCGATAAACTCCCTATCGGTAATGGTAACTTTCCATTGAACCTTAGGAACAGAAGCAGGAATACGGCCATAGATTTCCTTTTCAAAGTCTTCTATAATCTCAGGGCGACGAACCTTCCACCACATTTCAGGATTGCTTATTTGTTGCCCTGCTTTTGACATTAAGGCTTCAGGAAGAGCAGGACAGGGGTTGGCCTTTTCCTCATTGTAATTGGCCGCGTTTGGCGCCTTTTCATCAGAATTAAGGCCTGGACGCATCATTTTTATGCCCAACTGTTCCATCATATTTTGTTGGGCCTGCTGTGCTGTAAAGTTTACAGGGGGGATATGCTTTGAGCTGTCAATACTTTCATCCTGTGCAAAAACGGATGTGAATACCGAAATCAAATTAATCAAAACATACATGCTTTTCATAGGCGCATCAGTCTGCGGTACTGAAAGGACATGCAGGAAGCCCTTCTTTATTAATTAAATTCGGATTGGATGGATTATCGGCCCATGCATAACGTACATACATTGGTGTCCCTACTTTAGGGCTCCAAACAACTATTTTTTCACCTTCGATTTTTGCCTGAGCCCAAACAAACTTTTTATCCAAGCCTGCTATGGCGAAGTTGTCAGGTTGTTCACCATCCTTTGTGGTTAACCCTGAACCGGTATGGGAAAACCGGATAACAATTTTGTCGCCGGCAATTTCAGCGGATTGAAAGACAGGTCCTGAATAAACAATATTCTCCTGATACGCTTTATTGAAAGCTGCCAGTGCCAGGCGTTCACCTACGTCCTTTTTATTGTCAGGATGAATATCGTTCCATTCACCAAGGTCAATGGCAACTGCCATGGCTGTGTTAGGAACATCAAGTGATTTTAATTGTGCATGTCGCATCACTGCCCAATTGCTTTCTTCCGGCAAGTAATTCATTTCCATAAAACCCGGTAACTGAACAAACAGGAATGGCAGGGAATCATCTCTCCATTTTGTCCGCCAGTCTTTTATTTGTGCTTTTTGCAGTGATTCGTAAATGGAAGGTCTTCCTGCATTGCTTTCACCCTGATACCATAGAAAACCCTTAATGCCATAACCAACCAACGGGGCCACCATGGCGTTGTATAATGCTGAAGGTTGATTTTGTGCACTGAAAGCCGGACCTCCCGGACCTTGTCTTGGCTCAAAAACGGAACCGACCTTGTAATGCCATGTGCCTTTTAAGTCAATTGTGTCTTTTCCGGAGAAAATACAATAAGGCTTATCGGGAACAAAACCTCCTTTACCTCCATTATTGGTTATGCGGATGACAAAAGTATTTTTACCGGGCTTTAATATTCCCGGCTCTAATTTGTACCTTCTTTGCGGATACTGATAAGTGGTGTTTGCCACCCTTTTTCCGTTTATGTAAAGTTCATCGGCATCAACAATCCTTCCTAACCAAACGGTGGCCGGCTTGCCGCTCATTTCAGCAGGGATATCAATTTCTTTTCTGTACCACACTATACCGTCAAGGTTACGGATACCCTGATCTTCCCAATAGCCCGGAATGTTGATTGGCCTCCAGTCTTTGGGTGCATATTCCGGATGGTACCATGGCTTTTCGCCTGTCAATCCTTTGTCCACCGGAGGGATAAAGGCTTTTTGCCTTGCAGCCATTTCTTTTAGCAGTCCATTTATGTATGCAGTATCACGATTTCTTTCTATGGTTTTGGTAAGATCATTAAAGTCTTTCAAACCTTCACTGCTTGTCCAAGCCTCAATAGGTGTGCCTCCAACACTTGCGTTGATGATGCCGATAGGTACACCATACTTTTCATAGATCTTTCTGGCAAAAAAATATGCTACCGCTGAAAAAGGCCTGACCTGATCACCCATAGCGGGCATCCATGTTCCTTTGGGCAAAGTCATTACAGGTCCCTGAAGGTTGGTCAGGGTGGGAACAAGGAATTGCCTGATATTTGGATAATTGGCTTTAGCAATATCCTCAGCATAGGTTACATCATGAATGTTCATCTGATGCACCATATTGGATTGGCCCGAGCAAAACCAAACATCACCGAATAAGATTTCTTTCAGGATAATTTTATTGGTAGCTATCAGGGTCATTTGGTGCGGACCACCGGCTTTTTGGGCGGGGAAGGAGGCTTTCCAATTTCCTTCCGAATCTGCACGAACATTGTATTTTTTATTCAGGAATTGAATCGTAATTTTTTCATTCGGTTTTGCAGTCCCCCATATACTAACAGGTTTATCCCGTTGTAAGATCATGCTGTCACAAAACATGGATGGGAGCATTACCTGTGCAAAAGGTTTATTCCAAATTATGAATGAAAAAAATAAAGTCAATAAAATTCTGTGCTCCACGCCAGGCAGAGACCGCGCCGCTGGCAAACAC
>JALOMX010000277.1 GCA_025455245.1 Chitinophagaceae bacterium | reverse complement strand
TGGAAAACATCGGCAGAAAACAATAACCTCGGATTTGACATAGAACGGTCTTCCAATGGAATTGATTTCAACAAAATAGGTTTTGTGGCTTCCCTTGCCCCCGATGGAAACAGTAAATTGCCCCTTGACTATAGCTTTACCGATAAAACCATTTCCGGTAACCGTAACTTTTATCGTTTGAAGCAATTGGATAAAGACAATGTTGCTACCTACTCTTCTATTCAGGTAGTTGATGCAAAAAGCGAACATGCTTACTCAGTTACAGTTCGTAACAACCCCATTATCGATCAGGTTAGTCTGAGTATTAAAAGCGCTGAGAAAACAGCGGTAACCGTTTCATTGGTAAATCCTTCCGGATCGGTTCTTCAAAATGTATCGCAAGGCATTATGCCCGGCGAAACCATCATTAACATGCCTGCAAGTCATTTACCAAAGGGTATCTACTTTGTAACAGTAAGGGATAATGAAAATACCGGTTCTCCCGTAACCATCAAAATCATGAAATAAGGATTAGAAGATTCAATCAACTCAGGAAGGGGCCACTTAAAGGTCCCTTCTTTTTTTGCTGAAAATTTTAATAAAGTTGATCATTTTGTTGTACTTTATAATTTTTTTAATTAAGTTTGTGTTCAAAATTATTTTTATTAATTATGCTTTGCCAGAAAATCAAATTCGGAAAGGCAGGAACATTTTTCCTAACCCTGATATTCCTTTCAGCTTTAGTACTCTCCTGCAAAAAGCCCACTGAAGTTACCTACACCCCACCGCCTCCTGAAGACAGACCACCGGTTTGGGATGTGAATGCCTTGAGGGGTGTTTGGGTGACCACTACGGCAAGTACGGCGCTGAATTCAAGGGCAAACATCAAAGAAATGGTGACCAACTGCAAAGCAGCCGGTATTAATACTATTTTCATGGTGGTGTACAATAATGCACGCACCATGTACCCGAGTACGGTTATGAACAACCTGATCGGTAAGCCTATCCTCGAAACGTTTACGGGAAGGGACCCTCTTCAGGAGTGTATTGAAGAAGCCCATGCACAAGGTTTGAAGGTACATGCATGGTTCGAATATGGTTTTGCATCCTCCTTTTCGGCAAATGGTGGGGCAATCGTAGCTGCCAAACCGCATTGGGCAGCAAAAGATGTTTCCGGAAATCTTGTTGTTAAAAACGGATTCGACTGGCTGAATGGCATCCACCCGGAGGTGCAGCAGTTTATGATCGATCTTTTTAAGGAGGTGGTAACCAAATATAATGTTGATGGCGTTCAGGGTGATGACCGCCTTCCGGCCATGCCCACGCAGGGTGGTTATGACACTTATACGGTTGACCTTTATAAAGCTGAGAATGGCGGGGCAAGCCCTCCAACCAACTTTGCCAATACGGGATGGGTTAACTGGAGGGCCAACAAACTGAATCAGTTTTGTAAAAGGTTGCGCAATGAGGTAAAGGCCATTAAACCTACGGTTCAATTCACCATTTCGCCGAGTCCTTTTCCTTTTGGCATGAATGAATACCTGCAGGATTGGCCAACATGGGTTGACAGTGCATGGGTAGATGCTATTTTACCCCAATGTTACCGATATGATATTTCTGCATATAACGCCACACTCGCACAACAGAAAGGCTATTATAAGAACAATGCAGTGCCTTTTTATCCGGGTGTTTTGCTAAAAGTAGGTTCTTATGTGGCGTCTGATGCTTTTCTTACCCAAATGATTCAATCCAACAGGGCTGCTGGTTTCAAAGGGGAATGCTTCTTCTTTTACGAAGGAATTAAGGAAAGCCCCGGATGGTTTAGAAATCAGTATCCATACATTCCGTAAATTTTTCTCATAGGTGTTTTATAATAACCCCTCCTTTTCAGGTGGGGTTTTTTATTTGGCTCAGGGCACACCAAATGATGACCGATAAACTTAACCACCACTCATTTACATTCCTGATGCAGATCCGCTTTAGCAATGCAGGTGGATGATGAAATTTTTTGGATTATAAAGAACAAATTGGATCACAAAAGCGATTCATGTTTACATAAAACTGTCCAAAGTTAAAAAAGTCATTACCATACCAAATGGTACTTGTTTTTAATCCCCTTTAGGTAGCACATTTCAATCCGGTCAGAACAGTTCGGCTTTATGGTTTTATTTCAAAACCAATCAGAAAATAAACAGGACTGATATCTGAGCTGAACAGGATGTTTTCTTTCCGGCTGAAGTCCATGCATTATCCCTGCTGAAATCAGAGGGCTGCATTTAAAAGCTTTGGAAAATCAGCAACAAACCTGAGGAAAAGCAAATGAGGCCGTTCCACTATTTCGGAAACGGCCTCACCAGGAAAAATGTAATGTTCAATCAGTTACCATCCCGGATTTTGAACAAGGCTTGGCACCTTGTCAATTTCACCCTGAGGTATCGGGCAAAGATTATGCTGCCCCTGATTAAATATCCTTAACTCTCTTTTAATGCGGGTTGCATCGCCATTTGGATAGGTTACCGGAATCCTGTAAACAGGATCGAAAACCGGGGTTGGCGCAGGATTATTAAATACCAAACCAACGCCACTTTCAAGCCTCATGTTGGAAAGTGGGGTACCATAAATTTGAACTGCCATTACTTTTTGAGCATATGCTCCGTTATCCCACCGGCGCATATCGGCCATGTGGATTCCTTCATTGGCAAACTCCACGGTTTTTTCCCTGCGCACCAAGGCCTTAAAGCGCGCTGCATTGCCAAGGGTGGCTGCATCTACCGCAGGCATACCGGCCCTTGCCCTTACCCTGTTTACCACGGCAGCTACGTCAGATGCAGGTGCACCGTCTTCCATACGAGCTTCTGCATTCATGAGCAATATTTCGGCAAAACGCATGTAAATCCAGCCCACTTTAAACAGGTTGCCGGCCGTTCCGTTTATATCACGATCCTGAACATACTTTCTCCAAAGGTTTCCACCACCATTCAGCCTTGGGCCGAAAATATTGGCGCTATCCTGATTGTTGGTGGTCGTAATTGCTACCGCGCCGGTAGATGGGTTATAGGATACTACCCTTCCGTTGTTGGGTGTAAAAACAATACTCGTAAATCCCTGAACCACTACAGTATCTCCCGGCACTATAACGGTTTGAGCCATGCGGGGATCCCTGTTGTGATTGGGTTTTTCAGGCCTGTACAAGGGCGATTCATCGATCATTAATCCGTCGCGGCATTCAAACAGGTCTACCAGGAATTGTGTAGGAAAATGGCTTGATTGCCCACCCTGGTTTCTGGAACCCTGTACCAGATTCAGGTAATTAAACGAACCACCATCCGTATCTCCGAAAGGATAAATGAACATGATTTCATTATTCACATTGCTGCTTTGGCCCGACTTGCGGAAAAGATTTCCAAAAACAGGATTCAATCCATAACTGCCACTATTAATTACTTCGTTGGTCAGTTCAATCACATCTTTGTAACGACGGTCAACCATGGCAATTCGTGCGGCTGCGCCAAGGGCAACGCCCCGGCTTACCCGACCAAAATCTTTTGGCGCCCAATTCAGTTTGGTTGCTGCATCCTTCAGATCGGGAATCAGGAAATCAACAATTTGCTTAACCGGCGTACGGGTTGCATTGAAAAACTCAGACTGCTGAAGCGGCCCGGTAAAAAATGGAACATCACCCCAATACACTATCAGGTGCCAATAGGCCAAAGCCCTCAATACCTTCGCTTCCCCTTCTACCCTCGCATATTCTGCAGGATCCATCACATTCCTTGCTTTTTGCACCATTGGTAGGGTTGTATGCCCCACTCCCGATGGTCCCATTCAATCCCCTTTCCAAACCGAGTTCTGTATAAAGATCCATTTTGGAATAATAGGGCGTGGGGTTATTTAGCCCGGGGCTGACCGTCCGTGCCCCAAAGGCGTTGTAAACACCGGTGAGCGCCTGCTCAACCTGCGTAGCATTTTCAAAAAAAGCTTCTGATGTAATGGTATCAAGAGGCAGGCGGTCGAGATATTTATTACAAGAAACGCCCCCGATGGTCATTACCGATAATCCGATGATATATAAATAGTTTTTGCTTTTCATAATGTTTGATTTTATGCTTGGATTAAAAGCGAAGGTTAATACCTGCGGTAAACGTGCGCATAATGGGGTAGAAAGCGCCATTGGTGTTGCTGATCTCAGGATCAAAACCGGGCTCGTAATTTGACTGGGTGAAAGCATTTACAATGCTTCCATAAATACGCAGTTGTTCAATTTTTAACTTATCGAGCATAGGTTTGGCCAGATTGTATGCAAGCGTAATATGCTTGATACGCCAGAAAGCGCCATTCCGCAGCCAAAAATCAGATCCTACGTAATTGCCATTGCCACCAGAATACAAACGGGGATATCTCGCGCCCGGATTTTCTGGGGTCCAGCGGTCAAGGGCCGTTGTAAGGCCGGAAGCAATCCAGTTTCCAGCGTTAAAAGGCTCTACACCAACACCACTGATGTAGTTATCCCTCCTGCCCACACCATAAATAAAGGTGCTGAGGTCAAAGCTGCCATAGGTTAGCATGATATCCGTACTCCATTCGTAACGTGGGAAGTTATTGCCCAGCAGTTCACGGTCATCGGCATTAATAAAACCATCCTTGTTCAGGTCAAGATATTTGATATCTCCTGCCCCGGTAATACGTGTTCCGTTAAAGGGAGCATTGAAATCATCACCCACCTGATAAAGGCCATCGGTACGGTAAAGGTTATAAGAATTGATTGGGTGTCCTTCGCGGGCAATAAGTCCTGCTGATGTAACAATATCCTGCCCGCGGGTATCTGTTACTTCGTTCACAACATCCGAAAGGTTTCCGGTGATACTGTACTTGAACTTTTTTCCTATGGTGTTTCGGTAAGTAGCAGAGAACTCCCAACCTTTATTGATCATAGATCCTGCATTGGTAGGAATGGTGGATACATTACTTGCAAAACCCACATACAAAGGGTTTGGCACATTAATGATCATGTCGTTCACTTTCTTTTCATAGTAGTCAAATGTTACCGACAATTTGTTTTTCAGCAATGCCAGGTCCAAACCAAAATTTAACTGTGTGGAAGACTCCCAGCCAAGGCTAACATTCTGAACGTTATTCAGGGAAAAACCACGAGTCAAAAGATTATTAAAGTAATACGCGGTACCGGCATCAAGAGTAGAAGCAAAAGGATAATTGGCTCCTATTTCCTGGTTTCCAAGTTCGCCATAGGATGCCCGCACTTTTGCATAGTCAATAAATTTTACATTATCAAAGAAGTCCTCCTTGCTAATGACCCAACCTGCACTTGCACCGGGAAAAAAGCCCCATTGATTGTCAAATGCCTGGCTAAACCTT
>JALOMX010000276.1 GCA_025455245.1 Chitinophagaceae bacterium | reverse complement strand
GACTGCACTTCTGCGGGAGAAAGCTGCAGGCCGAGTCGTTTGTTCAGATCATCCAATACCTCTACCCTTCTTGTTTCTTCCGTAAAAGAGAGGAAAACCCTTCCATCAGGACCAATGGTTACAAGGGCCTGATTTTCAGCTTCCGCTTCTTTGGACGAAACAGAACCGGGGGTTACCACCGCCATTGCCTCGGGTGGTTTGAACTTTGTTGTTAAGATAAAGAATGCAAGGAGCAAAAAGCCTACATCGCAGAATGCTGTCATATCTACGAAGGTGCTTTTCCTTGCTACTTTTGCCCTACCCATAGTAAATAAATTTTTGTTATTGATGAAGATTCAAAACCGGAGCCTTTCCATATACTTTTCTGTATAAAATGAAATCCGGTCGTCAGGTAAATTACTTATACAAAGAGGCGAAGCTCTGCGTAAGTGTAAAGCCTGATTCATCAATACCGTAAGTAATGCTGTCGATACGGGTGGTGTAAACGTTGTAGAATACAAGGGCCACAGCCGAAGTACCGATACCCAGAGCCGTATTGTACAGGGCTTCAGAGATACCTACCGCAAGCTTGGAAGCCGCAGCAGAACCACCTTCTTCACCCAATGATGCAAATGAACGGATCATACCCATTACCGTACCCAACAGGGCCACGAGGGTAGCAAGAGAAGTAATGGTAGAAAGGAACACGAGGTTCTTTTCAAGCATAGGTAATTCAAGCGCCGTTGCTTCTTCAACTTCCTTCTGGATGGCAAGGATCTTCTGATCCGTATCCAGTTCAGTATTGGTTGTCATTTCTTCATACTTACGAAGGCCGGCCTTCATTACGTTACCTACACTACCCTTCTGCTTGTCGCACTCCTGCAAGGCAGCCTGAATGTTTTTGTTGGCAAGATGATACTGTACTTTACGTACAAACTCGGCATTGCTTCCCTTACCGGTAGCTTTACCAATGGTCAATGCACGCTCGATGGCGAATACAATTACCATCAGGAAAAGGCCGATCAGAAGAGGTACGATGATACCACCTTCATACATACGCACAAGAGCATTGTGGGGCCCTTCGTGCAAAGGCCAGAATGCATTACCGCCCACGTTTGGACGTTCGAAGTTACTTGGATTACCTAAAAGAAAACGCCAGATGCTGTAGCCCGCAACTATACATGCCACAGGAGCGATCCAACTAATCGCATTGCCTTCTTTCTTCGGTTGAACAGATGTAGCGGATTTGGCTACGGTTGCAGTAGGTTTGTTTTCTGCCATGATCGTTGGTTTTTAGTGAACAAACTGTTTTTTTAGTTAAAAATGTAATTTGAGGGCACAATGGTAATCAAAAAATTGTTTTACCAAAAAATTGCCTTCATTTTTTTTCGGAGGGGCAAATTAGCGAATAATCAAACTGAAAAATTTCTAATCAGATTTTTTTTAAAAAATAGATCAAGTCCTTAAAAAAACATGATTTTTTTTGATCCTCTTCAACGGGTTTTCAGGTTTTTGTCTTCTCATGGCAAAGTGCCCGTATGAAACCGGAACTTTTTTAACTGCTTGTTCAACCTGATTTCTGTTTTTGCAAAAAATTTCAATGTTTGACCGGTGGGATTGGTGGAATTTTCTTTCGGTTCGCATGGTTTCAAACCAAAACAGCCTGATAAGTGTTTACCAATCCGCAGAATTATCCGTTCTGAAACACTCTTTTGGCCATTCATAAAAAATTTTGATTATTCCGGGTGAATAGGTGCAGTTTTGTTTGTTTTACACCCCACACACTATCTGCCCGGTTTAATATACACGCAAGCCTTTCATTCCATTTTTCAATACATATAAAAAAAACCAAGTCAGAAAATGCTACGATTTCATCGTTCAACAGGCCTGTTGCTCATAGGAGTACTAACAGGAAGCCTGCTTTTTGCACAACAAAGACCACAGGGTAACGGTGCAGGTGCCGCCGATACTTCAAGAAGTCGCACTGCCGGAACTTCAGGCAGGCCATCAACAGGCCCCAAACCATTTAAGGAAGTCATTACGGATAAGGCAAAGGTTCAAAAAGGGATGTTTACCGTTTATGAGCAGGAAGGCAAATATTTTTTTGAATTACCCAACACCATGATGGGTCGCGATATCCTGGTCGTTACGCGTATTTCCAAAGCAGCGGCCGGTGTAAGGGCTGGCGGCGGTGGTTATGCCGGCGATGATGTGAATGAAAACATGATAAGGTTTGAAAAAGGGCCGAACAATAAGGTATTCCTGAAAACCATCAGTGTCCTTGAAAAAAGTGAAGACAGCACAGGCGGTATGTACTGGAATGTACAGAATTCGAACCTGCAGCCGCTTGCTGCCTCTTTCGACGTTAAGGCATGGGCCAAAGATTCTGCTTCCGGTGTCATTATTGAAATGACCGAATATATCTCGGGAGACAATGATGTGTTGTTTTTTGATGCCCGTGCAAAAAGGGGTGTCGGCCTGACCGCCCTGCTTAGTGACCGCTCTTACATTGAAGAGGTGAAAGCTTATCCGGGCAATATCGAAATCAGGACCGTTAAAACCTACACGCGTTCATCCGGCGGTTCTTCCATTCCGGGTTTGCCCCCTTCTGCAAGTGCAGGATCATCGCAGCCTACCACCCTCGGACTGAATACCTCCATGGTACTGCTACCTGAAAAGCCTATGCAGCCGCGCTATTTTGATGACAGGGTTGGTTATTTCACTTCGCAGTCAATTACCGATTTTGATAAAAATCCGCAGGGTATTGAAACCGTGCGTTACATCAAGCGTTTCCGCCTTGAGCCCAAACCCGAGGATATGGAAAAATATAAAAGGGGCGAACTTGTTGAACCTGTAAAACCAATCGTTTATTATATTGATCCCACCACTCCCAAAAAGTGGGTACCATACCTTATACAGGGTGTAAATGACTGGGCTGTAGCTTTTGAGGCTGCCGGGTTCAAAAATGCCATTGTAGCGAAAGAAGCGCCTACCCGCGAGCAGGACAGCACGTGGAGCCTTGAAGATGCAAGCCACAATGCTATTGTGTATAAGCCATCCACCATTGCCAATGCAAGCGGCCCGAGTGTTATCGATCCGAGAAGCGGCGAAATCATGGAAACACATATCAACTGGTATCATAATGTGATGAGCCTTCTCCGCAACTGGTATATGGTTCAAACGGCCGCGGTGGATCCCGAAGCCCGTAAAATGATTTTCAGCGATGAGCTGATGGGGCAACTCATCCGTTTTGTAAGCAGCCACGAAGTAGGTCATACCCTTGGCCTCCGTCACAATTTTGGATCTTCAAGTACGGTACCGGTAGAAAACCTGCGCAATAAAGCATGGGTTGAAGCCAACGGGCACACGCCTTCCATCATGGATTACGCTCGCTTTAACTATGTGGCGCAACCTGAAGATAATATTTCGCAAAAAGGATTATTCCCCCGTATCGGCGATTACGACAAGTGGGCAATAGAATGGGGTTACCGTTTGTTCCCCGAATTTAAATCGCCGGATGAAGAAACAGCCAAAATAAACAGCTGGACGATTGAAAAACTAAAGAATCAGAGATTATGGTGGGGAGACGGCGAAGGGAACCGTGATGATCCGCGCAGTCAGACCGAAGACCTGAGCGATAATGCCATGAAGGCAAGCAGCTACGGCATTAAGAACCTTCAGCGAATCATTACCAAACTGCCTGAATATACAAAGATGCCTAATGAAGATTATGAAGGGCTTCGCGAAATGTACAGTCAGGTAGCCGGGCAGTTTGGCAGGTACATCGGACATGTGAGTGGTAACATTGGGGGCATTGAGCGTACGCCTAAGCGTCAGGAACAAGCCGGACCGGTTTATAACTTCACTGCCAAAGCCAGGCAAAAAGAAGCAATGGCATGGTTGCAGCAAAATGTTTTTACAACACCTACATGGGTCATTCAAAAGGAAATAAACAGT
>JALOMX010000275.1 GCA_025455245.1 Chitinophagaceae bacterium | reverse complement strand
CATCAGATTTATGCGTGGCTGAACCCTGAATCCAAGCCTGAATTCAACCCGGATGATATCATTGGGAATGATGTGCTCCACGTGGTATTCGCTGGTGTAAGGATCATCCATGGTATCCACATGTATAAACCAATAAATATCAGCCCGCTTAGGCTTTCTGTTGAGTATGCTGTAAATAATTTTATGCTCAATCTCCTTGGGATTGTTGGCGCTTGTAAGGTAAATCAAGTGGGTAGCGTATTTGGGTACACTTTTATCGTTGCTAAGTTCCTGTATCTGAGGAATATAATTTTCAAGCCTCACGAACTCCACATAACGATTTTTAATCTTTCTTGACCTGAAAAATACAAACATGATCAGGAATAATAGTGACCCTATTATGAGTGTAAAATAACCACCATGAGAAAATTTTTCTAATAAAGCAACCATGAAGAATATCTCAACAAAAAGGTAACTTCCTAAAAATAACCAAATGAAAACCGGCTTGATCCTATGAATTACCATATAGTTTGCAAAAAGCAGCGTGGTTGCTATCATAGTGATGATTATTGCTAAACCATAAGCCGCTTCCATGCGTGCCGATTCGCGGAAATAAAGTACCACGGCCACGCAACCGGCAAACATAAAAAGGTTAATGCTGGGTATAAACAATTGTCCTCGGGTTTCAGAGGGATATCGAATTCTTAATTTGGGCCATAGGTTTAACCGCATAGCCTCACTGATGAGGGTATAGGATCCGGAAATAAGTGCCTGACTTGCGATAATGGCGGCAGTGGTAGCAATAACAATACCTGGCAAAACGAACCACTGAGGCATAAGATCATAAAATGCATTGATGTTGTACTGCTCCCTGGCTGCAGCATCAACCAATAATCCTTTACGATTAGAAAGCAAATTGGCACCTTGTCCGAAATAATTCAACAGAAGACAAACCTTTACAAACATCCAGGATATCCTGATGTTCTCCCTTCCGCAATGCCCTAAATCGCTGTACAAGGCTTCAGCTCCTGTTGAACAAAGAAATACTGCCCCCAAAAGCCAGAACCCATCCGGATAATTTGTAAGAAACTTAACAGCGAACCAGGGATTAAAGGCCTTGAGAATAGAAACGTCGTCAAAAAGGTGAAAAATCCCTAGAGAAGCCAGCATAATAAACCAGACGAACATTATGGGTCCAAACCAGCTACCGATTGAATGGCTTCCAAATTGCTGTGTAAAAAAAAATAATGCAAGAATGCTGAGTACGATTAAGACAATTGTTTCGGAACCTATACCATTTAATGCCGGTAATTTTGCTAACCCTTCAACGGCAGACGTGATCGAAATGGGAGGAGTAATCATTCCATCAGCCAACAGGGAGGCCCCGCCAATCATCGCAGGTATTACAAGCCATTTTCTTCTCCTCCGTACTAACGCATACAGAGAAAAAATCCCCCCCTCCCCCTTATTATCCGCCCTCAATATGAGCAAAACATATTTCAAAGTGGTTTGCAGGGTAATAGTCCAAATAATACAGGAAAGTGAACCAATAATCAGGTCTTCTGAAATTACACGATTTGTAATGATGGAATTCATTACATAAAGAGGCGAAGTGCCAATATCACCGTAAATAATTCCCAATGCAACCAAAAGTGTTGCTGCTGATACCTTGTTGATGTCTTGCTTTCCCACAGGTTCGGATTACATATTGAAAGAAACAAATGTAAAAGGATAATTAATGAATGGCCAAACTAAATAAAATTTTTTTTAACCTTTTTGAACCCTGACTTTCACATGGGCTTAACAACCTGACAGAAATTCTTAATTTCCTGACGATAAATTTGCTTAACAAATAAATTCTATGAAAAAACACCTGAAAGCTATCCTTACCTTATTTGTAATCACCGGCTTAGGACTGCCCGGAAGTATTCTGGCCCAAAAATCATTGACTGAACCATTACCCATTGATTCAAAAGTAAAAATCGGAAAACTTGACAATGGCCTTACTTTCATCATCAGGGAAAACAAAAAGCCTGAAAAGAAGGTAGAACTTCGGTTAGTAATAAATGCCGGTTCCATTTTGGAAGACGATGATCAGCAGGGTCTTGCCCACATGGCCGAACACATGGCTTTTAACGGCACAAAAAACTTTAAAGAAAATGATATTGTAAGTTACCTGCAATCAATCGGGGTTGGATTTGGCAACGACCTGAACGCCTATACCAGTTTTAATGAAACGGTGTATATGCTCCCCATCCCTACGGACAAACCCGGCAATATTGAAAAAGGATTTCAGATTTTGGAAGATTGGGCACATCAGGTTACGTATAATGACAAAGACATTGATGACGAAAGGAATGTAATTCTGGAAGAAAGCCGACTTGGACAAGGCGCTCAGGAACGGATGCGCCGTAAATGGCTTCCCATGCTTTTTGAAGGTTCAAAATATGCCAACAGGCTGCCCATAGGTGTAGACAGTATTATTGAAAATTTCAAACATGATGCCATCCGCCGTTTTTACCGCGACTGGTACCGCCCTAACCTCATGGCTGTGATAGTCGTTGGTGATATTACCACTGCTGAAGCGGAATCGCTCGTTCGAAAGCATTTTGAAGGAATTAAAAACCCCGCCAACCCAAGAAAAAGAGAAATAGCAGAACTGAAACCTTATGCAAAGAACAATGCAATTGTAGTAACCGACAAAGAAGCCACCAACTATTCTACTTCCATTTACTATGCCGCTCAACCGATGAAACAATCTTCGACTTTGGGTGAATACCGCGATGACATAGTAAAGCAACTTTTTTCAGGCTTAATTAATCAGCGGATGCGTGAACTTACCCAAAAGGAAAACCCTCCATTCATCGCTGCAGGTCTTGGATTTTCAAACCTTGCACGGGGTTACGAACAACCCTATGTTTCAGTAATAACAGGTGAAAGCGATACAAGAAGGGGTTTGGAAGCCGCATTGGAAGAAATTGAAAAAGTTAAGCGCTTTGGATTTACGGCACCGGAACTTGACCGGCTCAAAAAATCGATCATGGCTTCCGTTGAAAGGCAATACAATGAAAGGGAAAAATCTGAATCCTATCAATTTGTTGAGGAGTATATCAGTCATTTCCTCGAGGGTGAAGCTATCCCCGGCATTGAAAACGAATTTAATTATTACAAGGAATTGTTACCGGGAATTACACTCGATGATATCAATAAGAAAGCAAAAGATTTTGCAGAAAACTCCGGAGCCTACTTTGCCATGCTGATGGGACCGGAAACAGCTTCGGCTGCCAAACTTCCCACTGCAGAAGAAATTCTGTCCATTACTGCAGCAGTAGCAAAAAAAGACGTAAAACCTTATGAAGAAAAAGCAATTGCTACAACCCTTATCAGCAAGCCGATAACGGCCGGAAAGGTTATTAAAGAATCAAAGGATCAGACATGGGGCGCCACTGTATGGGAATTGAGCAACGGCGTAAAAGTAACGGTTAAGAAAACGGATTACAAAAACGATCAGATTCTGATGGGTGCAAGGCGTGCAGGTGGTACCGGTGGATATGGCATTGCCGATAAATTCAATTCAACGTACGCCACTGCCGTAGCCGAAGCCATGGGAATCGGCGAATTCAGCCCTACCGATCTTCAAAAAGCTTTATCAGGAAAAGTAGCAAGCGCCCGGGCAATTGTAAGCGGCACTTTCGATGGTTTTTCAGGAAGCAGCAGTATTAAAGACATGGAAACCATGCTGCAACTTCTTTATCTAAGGGTAACCTCCCCACGAAAGGATACAGCCCTTTTCAGGTCTTTTGTGCAGCGTAATAAGGCTCAAATGGCTTTTGCCATGTCAAATCCTCAAACGGCTTTTATTGATTCCCTGATCAATGATTTGTACGGTAATAATCCAATGGCGCCGATTGCTGTTCCCAAACCTGAATATTACGAAAAAATAAATGCAGACAGGGCC
>JALOMX010000274.1 GCA_025455245.1 Chitinophagaceae bacterium | reverse complement strand
ATTGGCTGCCGGCGCCGATTCTGTTACCATTTACCCTACTGCAGGTCACCCCATAGTTTATGGAGAAAAAATGACCGACCCTTCCAAACCCACCGTGTTAGTTTATGGGCATTATGATGTACAGCCACCTGACCCGTTGAACCTGTGGCACAGCGGCCCCTTTGATCCGGTGATTAAAGACGGTAAAATTTTCGCCCGTGGCGAGGCCATGAATGCTGCAGGTGAACTGCCTACAAACATAAAATTCCTGATAGAAGGCGAAGAAGAAGTAGGCAGCCCCAACCTTGCCACTTTTGTGAATGAAAATAAGGAATTACTGAAGTGCGATGTGATCCTCATCAGTGACACCGCCATGATCAGCCTCGACACCCCGAGCATTGATGTGGGTGTTCGCGGATTGACGTACATCGAGGTAGAGGTAACCGGACCCAACCGCGACCTGCACAGCGGCGTGTATGGCGGCGCCGTAGCCAACCCGCTCACCATCCTCAGCAAAATGATCGCTTCGCTCCATGATGAAAATAACCATATTACCATCCCCGGTTTTTATGATGATGTGGTGGAAATAAGCGCAGCCGAAAGGGCTAAAATGGCCGAAGCGCCGTTTGATCAGGATGAATTCAATAAAGACCTTGGAATTGCGGTAGAGTGGGGCGAAAAAGGCTACACCACTAATGAGCGCACCGGCATCAGGCCTACGCTTGAAGTAAACGGCATGTGGGGTGGCTATACCGGCGAAGGCGCTAAAACCGTTTTACCGGCAAAGGCTTTTGCCAAAATCAGTTGCCGGCTTGTGCCCAACCAAAACAGCCATAAAATTGAGAAATTACTGATCAATCACCTGAAAAGTATTGCACCGCCTTATATAAAATTAGAAGCGTCGCTGCACCATGGCGGCGAACCTTATGTAACACCGGTTGACAGCATTCCTTACAAAGCGGCAGCAGCGGCCATTGTAGAGGTTTTTGGCAAAGAACCTATTCCGGTTCGTGGTGGCGGAAGCATTCCCATCACTTCATTGTTTGAAGAAGCCCTCGGTGTAAAAGTGGTGTTCCTTGGTTTTGGCCTCGACAGCGATAACCTGCACAGCCCCAACGAAAAGTTTAATATTGAAAACTATTACAAGGGCATTGAAACCATCCCTTATTTCCATAAGCATTTTGCAGCTATGCAAGACTGATGCATGATGGTTTTTTCAAAAGGCAGTCCTTTTTGCGGGCTGCCTTTTGTATTTTTACAATATGCTTAGGTTGGTAGAAGAAAAACTGAAAGACTTTGACCCGAAAGCGCCGGGTTTCCCTTTCTCAAGGGAGTTGTTTTGGGATTACCCCGATTTGAACATTGACCTTGAAAAGCATGCGAGAATTGTAATTGAGCGGGTGGTCATAAAAGGGAGATTAGAAGATTTTTACAAATTGCTGAAAATTTATTCTACTCAAAAAATCATTCATTGCTTAAAAAGGAGTACAGAACTGGATCCCAAAACGAGACATTTCGTAAGTTGGTATTTTAATATACCATCAAATGAACTTCAGGTTGCAGCTCCTTTTGGTGCAGATTGGGATCAATTTTATATTGAAAAAAGAGAATAATATTTCCTGAAAACAAAATGTAATTCAATTCCCTAACCCACCAATTTCCCCTCCAGCACCGACTCATACAAAGCCTCGTACTTAGGTACAATATTTTTTATATCAAACAGAGAGGCATGGTCAAAAGCACGCTGTTTAAACCCGGCAAGGGTTTGATCGTCCTGTAATATCTGAATGCCGTAATCGGCCATTTCTTTTACATGGCCAACAGGCGCCATAAAGCCGGTTTCGCCATGAACATTTACCTCCGGCAAGCCGCCCGCGTTGGAACTAACCACAGGCACGTATGCAGCCATGGCTTCGAGTGCACTCAGACCAAAGCTTTCATACTCCGATGTCAGCAGGAACAAATCGCTGATGGCCATAATATCTTCCATCTGCTCCTGCTTGCCAACAAAGCGAACATGGTCGCAAATACCCAATTCACGGCTCAGTTCTTCTGCCGCATGTCGCTCAGGCCCATCGCCCACCATCATCAGCTTGCTCGGCACCTTACGGTTTATCATTTCAAAAATCCGGACTACATCGTCCACCCTCTTTATCTTCCTGAAGTTGGATGCATGGATAATGATGCGTTCCCCATCCGGCGCTACTGCCTTTCGAAAGGCATCAATGGGCTTTTTGGAAAACCGGCTTACATCAACAAAATTGTAAATGACTTCAATATCCTTTTTAATATCAAAGCTCTTATAAGTTTCCTCCTTCAGGTTTTCGGAAACGGCCGTAATGGCATCACTCTCATTGATGCTGAATGTCACCACCGGTTCATAAGTTGCATCCTTTCCTACCAAAGTTATATCCGTACCATGCAGGGTGGTTATAATGGGCAGGTTAATGCCCTCATTTTTCTGAAGGATCTTTTTGGCCATATAGGCGCTTGAAGCATGCGGAATGGCATAATGTACATGCAACAGTTCGAGCCGTTGATTTATCGCCACATCAACAATGGTACTTGCCAAAGCCGTTTCATAAGGCGGGTAGTCAAACAACGGGTAGGTAGGAACCCTGACTTCATGGTAAAAAATGTTGGCATTAAAACCACTTAACCGTACCGGCTGACGATACGTAATAAAGTGAACCTGATGGCCTTCATTGGCAAGCGCAATCCCAAGTTCGGTAGCAAGTACACCGCTTCCGCCAAATGTGGGATACAAAACAATTCCTATCCGCATACTATCTATTTAAAATACTTCACAAACCCAATCAGTCACGATTTCAATATAAAATTAACGATTATCAGTAATGATGGTTTAACAAATCCATAAATGGCAAACTCCGTGCCAGATTTTATGGACTGTCAGATACTGCTTGTGTAATATTTTTCATCTATTCATATTGCTTACTTACATTCGCTACACCAAAAAGCTAATCCATGCGAAAATTCTTTTTCTTTTTCATCCTGATCATATTGTTGGTGGGTGCCGGTGTCTTTTACTGGCGTTATTACTATGTATTCGGCGAAGGTGTTAAGGCCGGAGAGTTGAACTTTATGGTCAGGAAAGGAGTTGTATTTAAAACCTATGAAGGCAGGCTCATTCAAACAGGTTACAAATCCCTGGTTCCCGGGTCCGTTCAAAGTAATGAATTTGATTTCAGCGTGGTAAATGAAAAAATTGCCGAAACCCTGATGGTTAGTGGGGGAAAGTTTGTGGAACTACATTACAAAGAATACTTTGGGGCTATTCCCTGGCGCGGAAACAGCAAGTATATTGTGGACTCCATCATTGACCTGAGGGATAAAGTGCCTGCTTCGGGCGGTACTTACCCCTGACCAATTTTTCAAAAGCCTGCCCCCAACAAAAAAATAGCAGGTTTTTTATTGATATCGGGCATACCAGAACTTTTCCATTTTTTCACCGGCAGTGTGCGTATATATTCTTCATTCGGTGATGTGATATTTACCGCCACACACAGGCAGGTTTCATTCCGGCAGGTTTCCAGCAAGGCCTGCATCAATTGCCTGTTTCGGTAGGGTGTTTCAATAAATATTTGGGTGGTTCCGGTTTTTAATATTTCCTCTTCCATCGCTTTGATGGCTTTTCTTCGTTCACCGGCATCTATGGGCAAATATCCGGCAAACCGGAATGACTGACCACTCATTCCGCTTGCCATCAGTGCAAGCAACACAGAAGAAGGCCCTACCAACGGGCACACTTTGACGCCCATTGCCTGTGCTTTCGCAATCAGCACTTGTCCCGGATCTGCAACCCCGGGGCATCCCGCTTCACTGATGATCCCCACGGTATGTCCATCGTTTAAATCCCTTTCAAAATCTGCCACAGAAGCCCGTTCTTCACCCTTTTTCAAAACCCTCCATTCGTAATCATCTATGACCATTTCCTTCCACAATCGTTTCAGGTATCTTCGTGCAGTCCTTTCATTTTCCACAAAAAAAACGGTGCATTCCTTTACGGCATTCAGCACATATTCCGGGATACAATCCTGAATCCCTTCTGACAATTCGGATGGGATAAGAAACACCTTGCTTGTTTCTTGTGGCGCTCCGGGCATTATTTCAGTCGATTGATTTTTTTCCATGGCTTACTTA
>JALOMX010000024.1 GCA_025455245.1 Chitinophagaceae bacterium | reverse complement strand
CAGCCATCATGCAATATTTCGCAATACCAATCATCCAGTTCAATAATGCAGCGGTTTTTCATAATCAGCAGGGTACGGTTAAATTCATGCATCCGGCCTGCTTTGCTACGGGTATTACTGATCAGCACCTGCTCTATCCAATCACTAAACTGCCCCTTTATAGCATAAAATACTTTTTCACCCTGCACATTGCGCACAAGCGTAATACTTGGCAGCGTATTGAACAAATGCATATAAAGATTTTTTGATGCGATATACCTGTCGTCAAACAGGTTATTGGCGCTGATCACTTTTTGTTGAAATAAATGTTCCATTTCCAATTTCATTTTTCCGGTTCATTTGGATACCGGTTGATTATTACTTTCTCCCTTTGTAAAAGCCTGCCGCCCGCAGACGGACAAGCTTTTCTTTAAGGGTCATTTTTTATTGAATTCACTTCATCACTTTTATTGCACCATTTTATTGGCACAAGAGCTTGATGCAAATGCATGCGGCTTGGCTTTGAAGGCAAAACCCATACCGATGATGTAGCCCATGGCTTCCTGTAATGCATCATTGCTTTTAAAGCCGGGATTGGTATTGATATCGGCATGAATTTCCATGTCTACGCCATAACGACTAAAAAGCGGTGACAATTCATAAGCCACTTCAATACTTTTGGCTACTTCGCTCAGCATCCGTTGTTTAATACTCATCCGTTGGGTGGTAACCTCATTTCTTATAAGCATAAACCCTCCCTTTCCCTTTCGGATAAATACAATAACAGTAGCAAATTCGATAACGCGGCCCTTAACCTGGCTATCGGTTCCGATGCATACTTTCAGTTCATGTCCTGCTGCGGCTTCTGCCTGCAAAATCCTCCCGATTTCGCCGGCCACAGGCTCCTGGATGCGCCGCCCATCCAACCTTCTCCATTGTGTCATGATGCTGCATTTAAGCAATGTCTCCCCGACCTAAGAAGGGGGACGTTGCGGTTTACATTATCTAGTTCACGCAATGTCTCTCCGACGAAAGGAGGAGGACACTCCGTTTTCATATTCGCACGGGTTGAAGGATTCGAACCTTCATCTTCAGTTTTGGAGACTGACCTGTTAGCCATTACAGCAAACCCGCATCATGTGGTACCCCGGGGAATCGAACCCCAATCTCCGGTATTTCACACCGGCGCATAAAAACCATTCTGCCAGAGCACCAAAATATTTGTTGGCCCGGTGGGATTCGAATCTACCTGCATGCAGACAGGCCCACAACCCTCCGGTTAAAAGCCGGATATGCTTTCCGTTCAAGCAACGTCTCTCCGACGAAAGGAGGAGCCTGCCTGCCGGTAGGCAGGGACGTTTCGCTTATCAGGTTGAAGCTATCCCAATACTCCGCATGAACATTGCGAGGCTTAACCCGTTAAGCTAACGTCAACATATATCCGTTATCAGGAAAGGTTTCGAACCTTTGACTCCTGCTCCAAAAACAGGCGTGTTTCCCGCTTCACCACCCGATATTGAAAAAAGTAATGGCAATAAAATACCCTTCGGCACCTTGTCCGTTTTTTAATTGATGCCGTGAAATGAAAAGAGCCGATTGCTTTTCAACAACCGGCTCCTTCATTACTGAACATTCAATTTTTATCCAGTAATCGTATACAGAAACTTACGGTTGTAAAACAGGCTTACATTCCTTTGGATACTTACAAACCAATCCCATGAAACACCTGTAAAATCAGGTCTTTCCCAATGTAGAATCCATTTGTCGGCTTGCATATATTTCTTATTTTGCATCAACATCATTTACAATTCTTTGTCATAAGATTTCGATTTTACTTTTTTACATATAGCTCATCCAATATTTTTTTTAGGCATTAAAAAAGCCCCGCAATTCGCGAGGCTTCTTTGTTATAATGTATTGTCATCACTACAATCCACCATACGCCATTGGCCCCGCAATAATGGTATCGCCCTCCTGGCAAAACCATGTTGCATTTTTAATATGGAATAGACTGCGTATCACGTTTATTTTTTTGTTGTGCAAAGTTGAATGCATTTAAATTAAACTTCCAAATTCTTCTTAAACTTTTTTTTACGCAATTCGAATTATATTTTCTAATAATGTTTTTTTGCGATCTCCTCCAGCGTATCATAAAACTCCTGCCCGTATTTTCGGATGAGTGGTTCTTTTAGAAACTGATACACGGGAACCTTTAGTTTTTTACCGAGTTTGCAGGCAGGCTTACACAAATCCTCACGTGGTTCGTAGTTCACATATTCCTGATCTCCATGTTCACTTTGCTTAATACGTATGGGAAATAAATGGCAACTGATCGGTTTCTTCCAATCTACCTTACCCTCACGATAGGCTTGTTCTATAGCGCATTTTACAATGCCTTTTTCATCGGTTACTGCATATACACATATTCCACCGTCAATAGCAGGGGTCACCCAGCCAAACTCATCATTCCATACATAATTTCCCTGCTTTTCAATTTCTTCAAGACTGCGCTCACCAAGGTATTGTTTTACCACCGGCAGCACTTCGTCAATATTGGCACGCTCTTCGGGCAATAGCGGCGCTCCCGCATCCCCGTCAACACAACAACCTCCTTTACACTTAATAAGGTCGCAAACAAACTGCTCCTCAACCACCTCATCACTCACCAATATGTTATCAATTATTATCATAGTATAAATTCCAAATTACAATGATCAAATTCCAAATTCCAATGCTCAAATTCCAAAATGCAAATCACAGAAAAAATTGGAATTTGGAATTTCAAGATTTGGAATTTTCTTTCTTCCATTCAAATGTATTAATCAAATGCAGCATATCCTTCATCAGAAAATCATTTACCGGTCTTAAAGAATCTTCATTTGGCGTTGTGTCAAAATAAAGCGCGCCCCTCAGAAAATTTTTAACCGTATCTGTCAGGAAAAACTGATTAGCCGTTGCCGCATTACCTCCTACCCTGAAATAAATACCATGAATATTGTTGGGTGTGTGGATCAACGAATCTTCAATGCTGCTTGCTTTTGAACTATGTTTATAAGTAAGTTTATAGGAGCCATCAATTAATCCCGGGAAGGTATTGGTTGAAATACTATCCCTGTAGCCGCCACTTTCTGCTTTTACTTTATAGGTTGTTTTGCCACCGATTATGTTATAGCTTACATAGATCCTTCCGTTAAACCCGGGAAAATCAATATTGATCCACCAGGGATTCTCAGGTGCATCCCCAAAATAGCTGCTATCCCTGACCACAGATGCATACACCGGATATTCAAATCTGTACGGATATCCGGGCTGATCAAAAACCCTGTACTTATGCTCAGGAAAATCAATGTTAAAATAACCTACAGGCTTTGGAAGAAATTCTGAATTGCATGAAAATATTCCCAAAACGGCAACCACAATCAATATTAAACGCACCATAAACTTTTACTCTGAATTACTCATAATTATGGTGACTTTCACCTTTTCTATCCTGTTTTTCTGCACCTGCTCAATGGTGAAGTTAAAATCACCAACCGTAATAACGGAGCCGGGTTGAGGTATTTCACCCGCTACTTCAAGAATCAGGCCTGCTAAAGAATCACTCTCGCCTTTTACTTCATCGAATGTGGATGGACTAAGGCGCATAAACTTGCAAACATCGTTCAGCATGGTCTTACCTTCAAAAAGATAGTTCATATCGTCGAGTTTTTTATTCCCCGACTCTTCCTCATCAAATTCATCCCGGATATCACCGATAACTTCTTCCAGAATATCTTCCATGGTTACGATTCCGCTTGTTCCTCCAAACTCATCGGCTACTATTGCAAAATGAATCCTCTTTTGCTGAAATTCAGTCATTAAGTCTTCAATAAGCTTTTGTTCATGTACAAAAAATGGCTTCCGCATCAATCCATGCCAGTCAAAATCATCAGGTTTATCAAGATACTCCAGAAGATCTTTGGAATGGATCATTCCTTTAATTGAATCAAGTGAACCGTCATAAACAGGAAGGCGGCTGTAACTCAATTCAACCAATCTTTTCTTTAGTGACCCAAAATCCATCTGATGTGGAATACCCATTACGTCAAGCCGCGTCCGCATTACCTGCTTAACGGTGATGTTTCCAAACTTAATAATACCTTTTAAAATATTTTTTTCATCAGGTGTGGCCTCTTCATCGGTTGTCAGGTCTATGGCATGGTTAAGTTCTTCCAAACTTGATGTTGCGTTTTTCTGCCGAACCTTTTTTTCAAGGTTATCACTGAAAGAAACTAAAATGGATGCGAGTTTCCCAAAAACGAGATACACGACCTCAACGATGAGGCTTACATCTTTTGCAAACCTTATATTATTCTGAGCCGCCATGGTTTTGGGCAATACTTCTCCGACCATTATAATGATCAGGATCATAATTGCTGCCTTTGCACCAAACATCATCCAATAGCTTTTGAGTACTATCAGTTGATCCAGAAAGTGATTACCTATGATAATGATGGATAGATTAGCAAGGGTATTAGCAATAATCAGGCTTGCCTGCAAACTTTTGGGTTGTTCAAGAAGGTTTACTATCCTTTTGTATTGAGGAAGTTGTTTTGATTTTAAGAAATTAATATCCTTAAACGTCAGTGAAAAATAAGCCACTTCTGCGCCTGATACACAAAATGAAAGAAAAAGTAAAGCGACTAAAATAAATGCAACGATGGTTCCCTTTTCTGGACTGATAAAAGCCGGATTGGTAACATCAATTAAAAATGAATAAATATCAGTTTCCAAAGTGTTTTAAAATAAGTGAAAAAATATTTCCCTGTAAATGCTGTTTGCAAAGAAACGAAGGCAGCTTAAACAAATAATGAATCCGGCCTCAGTTTTTATTCAGGTTTTAAAATGGAAAACTATCATTTGCATCGTTCAGGGGCGGAATATCCGTACTGGAAAACCCTTCTATTCCCTCTCCCCCTCCATTCACAGGTGAAGGCAAATTGCCTTCATGACGCTTATCGAGCATAATCAGGTTTTCTCCGATAATTTCGGTCGCAAACTTTTTGTTTCCCTCTTTGTCTTCCCAGCTTCTTGTTTTCAGCCTGCCCTCAATATATACAAGGCTTCCTTTGTGAAGATATTTTTGGGCCAATTCGGCCAAACCCCTCCAAAGTACAATGGTGTGCCATTCTGTTTGACTAACCAGTTTTCCGGTTTTGTCTTTATAGGTTTCTGTTGTGGCCAGAGAAAACTTTGCAACCCCGATGTTGCCGTCAAGGTACTGAACATCAGGATCCTTTCCCAGATTTCCAATCAAAATAGCTTTGTTAACTCCTCTCATAAAAGGTTCATTTTGGGTGATTATGATGCGCTATCAACCTTAAAATTAGTAAAAAAATCAATGTTCCAAAATGAAAAGAGTGAATTGTCTTGCTAAGCCTTAATTGTGAGTTTGTTTTGTTGCAGGAATTTTTGAATGGTTTGGGGAAATGCCAACCCTCCAATTTCATTTTGTTCAACCCATTTTCCATCCGGAGGGAGATGAGGCTTTTTTTTCAGGGTTACCCAAACAAAAGAAGTTGATATTTCCTGATGGGTAAGCAGTTGACGGAAAATTTCAGGATGTGTGACAACTGATTGAACCTGCCAGCCGAATGATTCCATATAATTAACCATCATCGAAGGCTCAAGCCCTTCTTTTGAGGAACATTCCACCAGAAAAAATTCGAATAAATGGCGCCATATATCCTTTTCCGTCCTTTCACGGATCCAGATCATTCCTTTATAAGAGATGATGAAATACAAAAAGAAACGCTCTTTTCTTGGCGGTTTTTGTGTTTTGACAGGCAAAACATCAACCAATCCCCCCTGAAATGCTGTGCAATCTTTTTGAAATGGACAATTACTGCATGCAGGGTTTTGGGGTTTGCATACGGTAGCCCCAAAATCCATAATTGCCTGATTATATGCCGCGGGCCTTGATACGCTTAACAGGCTTTGTGCAAGGGCTGTAAGTTTTTCCTTTATAACTGTTTCATTTACAGGGTCTTTTACCCCAAAATATCTTGCAAGCACCCTTAAAACATTTCCATCAACCACTGCGAAAGGCAGTTCAAAGGCGAAGGAGGCAATGGCTGCCGCAGTATAGGAGCCCACCCCCTTTAATTCAAGCAGGCCGTCATAGCTTGCAGGGAAACGGCCATTAAACCGATCCACGATGAATCGGGCTGTATGCAGCAGATTCCGGCATCTAGAATAATAACCCAACCCCTCCCACAATTTGAAAACCTCCATATCCGGTGCTGCAGCAAGTTCAAAAATGGTAGGGTATTTCTCAATAAACCTGAGATAATATGCCAAGCCCTGTTCAACACGGGTTTGTTGAAGGATTATCTCACTCAACCAGATTTTATAGGGGTCTTTTTCCCCTTTCCAGGGCATTTCACGCTTGTTTTCATTATCGTGCCATTTCAATAAAATTTCGCTGAATTGGCTTTTCCCGGCTGTTTTTTTCTTCATAATTTTACGGAAATAGCACTCTCTTTTTGATGCCGTCGGGTCAAAATTCGCCTTTTATCAATGATTTTGTCCGAAAAAAAGAAATATAACATTGATTATTAGTTATTTAGAAAAATATTGCTAATATTGTAACCTGAGTCTTTCCTTAAAAAAGGAGACTAAAGCCGGTTTTCAAATAATTATCCTTAAAGCTATGCGTAAGTCAGATCTCATAAACAAAATAGCAGAAAAAACAGGTATCCCAAAGGTGGATGTACTTGTTACCCTGGAAACAATGTTCAAGGAAGTAAAAAGCAGCCTTATCGAAGGGGAACATATTTACATCCGTGGATTTGGGAGTTTTATTACCAAAAAGAGGGCTGCAAAAATTGGAAGAAACATCAAACGAAATATAGCTGTTGAAATACCGGAACACTTCATTCCCGCCTTCAAGCCTTCTAAAGAATTTGTAAATGAAGTAAAAACAGGAAAATTGGGACCGGATACACCTGAAGAGTAGGTACCTTTGCCGCTCGAAAAAATGATCGAGCCGCATGAACAAACTTCAAATCATTGTTTTAGCTACCGGCCTGGCAGTTTTGCTGGGCTTATATTTTTTAGGTCCAACGGTTAATCCGGCAAAAAAACCAAGTACACCTTTATCGGATCAGGGTTCGGCAGGATTTTCTGTTGACTCATTCCATAGCATGATCATTAAACAGCTTCCGGAGCCAAGGCAGACTTATCTGAACAATTTAATGGAGGAAACCCGAAAAGCCGGAAATCAGGATGATAAACACACCAATTTACACAAGCTTTCTACGTTTTGGAAGGATAGCGTTGCCGTCCCCCCACTCCATTATTTTTATGAAGCGCAACTTGCAGAGTTGGATAATACGGAAAAAAGTCTCACCTTTGCCGCCCATTCTATTTTGGGGTACCTTCCTTTCGAGTCAAATCATGAGGTTCAGCATTGGATGGCAGGTACCGGGAAACAGTTATTTGAAAAAGCTTTAGCATTAAATGCCAATAACGATTCAACCATTATCGGCATAGGCGGTTGCATAATGTATGGAGCTGCTGAAGGCGAAAGCAGCAATGCCATGGAAGGCATTTTGAAAGTCCGGGAGGTTGCGGAACGGGATTCAACCAATATGTTTGCCCAATATATGTTGGGGGTTGGTGGAATGATCAGCAAACAATACGACCGGGCAGCAGCAAGATTTGAAAGGGTTGCAAAAATGCAGCCTGAAAACCTTGAGGTGCAATTTAAACTTGCCGAGGCTTATGAACTTGCAGGGAATGCCGGTAAAGCGATTGCCTGTTATCAAAAAATTTATGATAACGTGGCAAACAATGAACTTAAAACCGAATTGATAAAGAGAATTGAAGCATTAAAAAGTAAATAAATATTTTTTCACAATAAAATTTAGAACTGATCATGCCTTGTGGTAAAAAGAGAAAACGTCATAAAATAGCAACTCATAAGCGTAAAAAACGTCTTAGGAAAAACCGTCATAAGAAAAAGAAATAATCAAAAGATATAAAACCCGGATATGGTCAGAAGCTATATCCGGGTAAACTTTTTTTTCATCCGGAATTGTCTGTACATTCTATCCCCTTCTTGTTATTCCCCGGATGAAAATGGCTTTGTGCCATTTAATTTAATAATTCATTATTGAGATGAAATTGTGAATAAGGAACTGATTATTAATGCAGCGCCTCAGGGGGTAGAAATTGCATTTCTCGAAGATAAAAAACTGGTAGAACTACATAAAGAAAACGCTCAGAATTCTTATGGCGTTGGTGACCTGTATTTAGGCAAGGTGAAAAAACTTATGCCCGGTATGAACGCGGCATTTGTGGATGTGGGATCTGAAAAAGATGGATTCCTTCACTATTCGGATCTGAGCCCTTATGTAATAAGCCTTTTAAAATTTACGCAACAAAGCATTGAGTGGAAAGCCGAAGAAACCTATGACTTTTCAAGGTTTACCATTGAACCTGAAATAGTAAAAACAGGAAAGGTAACTGAGGTGTTACAAGGTAAACCCAACATCCTCGTTCAAATCCTGAAGGAGCCTATTTCTTCAAAAGGCCCCCGATTGAGTTGTGAAATTTCCCTTCCGGGCAGATTTGTAGTACTTACACCATTCAACGACGTGGTAGCTGTTTCCAGAAAAATACACAGCAGCGAAGAAAGGAGAAGGCTTCAAAAAATTATTGATGCCATAAAAAAGAAAAACTTTGGTGTCATTGTCCGTACAGCCGCAGAGGGCAAAAACACCGCTGAACTTCACGATGACCTGAATCAGCTTCATGAGCGTTGGAAACTCATTCAGCAAAATCTCAAAAATGCAAGTGCTCCCGCAAAAATCCTGAGCGAGCAGGATAAAACCACCTCCCTTCTGCGCGACCTTTTGAACGCCGATTTCAACAGGATTGTAGTTAACGACAAGTCAATTTTCCAGGATACTAAAGCTTATATCCAAAGGGTAGCCCCCGAAAAAGCCGAAATCGTAACTTTTTACCAGAACGGGTCACCCATTTTTGACAGCTTTGGAGTAACCAAGCAGGTGAAAGCGGCTTTTGGGAAAACCGTTAGCCTTAACAGTGGCGCCTATCTCGTTATTGAGCATACTGAGGCACTGCATGTAATTGATGTAAACAGTGGTTACAAAAATGCAGGGGCAACGCAGGAAGAAAACAGCCTTCAGACCAATCTTGAAGCTGCGCAGGAAATAGCCCGTCAGCTCAGGCTGCGGGATATCGGCGGAATCATTGTGGTTGACTTTATTGATATGAAGCTGCCGGAAAACAAGAAAAAGCTTCATGAGGCAATGGAGGAATACATGGCCAACGACCGTGCACGGCACAGTATTTTGCCCATCAGCAAATTCGGACTGATGCAAATTACGCGTCAGCGGATGAAGCCTGAGGTTGACATAAAAACAGATGAAGAATGTCCATCATGCCATGGAACCGGAAAGGTGGGAAGTACCCTTCTTCTTGAAGATGAAATTCACAAAAACCTTGAATACCTTTTAACCCACGGGCACAAAGGACTTACCATTACCGTTCACCCGATATTTCATGCATACCTCACCAAAGGTTTACCGAGTATACGCCTTAAATGGAGTATGAAATACAAGCAATGGATAAAAATTCTGGCTGACAATACCTATCACCTTACAAGTTTCAGGTTTTTTGATACCCATGGTGAAGAAATAAAACTATAACATGAAAGCGGGCTAATAACCCGCTTTTATTTTGGCTGGAAATATCCATGCTGAATTGCAAAAATTACAAGTCCGACTGTATTCTTTACCTGCATCTTATCCAGGATTTTCTGACGGTATCCTTCTACCGTTCGTGCGCTCAGGAAAAGCTTTTCCCCTATTTCCTTAGTGGTCAGTTCCTGACAAACAAGCTGTATGATCTCAAGTTCCTTTTCACTGAATTCGGGTCTTAATGGCCTGTCAAAAGAATGAAACCGGCTTTTGGCAATCAACCGGGCAAGTTTTGAATTGGTTGACCTACAGTAATACGGATCGCCCTTTGCCACCACATGAATCGCCTCAAGCACTTCATCCTTATCTGCATTTTTTAGCAGGTATCCCTTTGCTCCTGCTTCAAGCATTTCCAGGATCAGATCATCTTCATCATGCATACTCAACCCGATAACGCCCATGGCAGGAAACCGGGATGCCAGAATCCGGGTTGCTTCTATCCCATCCATCAAGGGCATCTTGATGTCCGTAACAACAACATCCGGAAGCAATTCCGAGACTTTATCAATAAGTTCCTTGCCATTGGCCGCCTGCGCCAACAATGAAATCTGTGGATCCCTGCTCAAAATCAACTCAAACCCATCCCTGAAAATCTCATGATCGTCGGCCATTACCACCCTGATAACTCCATCCATATATCTATTCTTTTTCGATCGGAACCTCGAATAAGTATTTCGTTCCCCTGCCCGGACTACTTTGCACAAAAAATTCACCGCCAAGCACTTCTGTCCGGCTTTGCAAATTTAGCAAACCAAGGCCTGATTCCTTTTTCCATTTTACGTCTTCCGTAAACCCTACACCATCATCTGCCGTTGAAAGCCTTAATTTACCTTCCCTTACCCCGAGTTCCAGTTTAAATTTCCGGGCATTTGAATGCTTCAGCATATTGTGCGTTATTTCCTGAACAATCCTGAAAATGTTGATTTCCATTTCAAGGGGTAAACGCTCCTCAATCTCAAATTGGTACTCGATCTGAGTTTGTGTACCTGCTTTTATTTTATTCAAAAAGTCTTCAATAGCAACTGAAAGGCCCCGACGGACAAGGATGGAAGGCAACAGGTCATTTGAAATTTCACGCATTCGCCTGATAACATCATCAATATACTGGCTGGATTTATCTATTAATTTTTTTTGATGGGCATCCGATGATTCAAGATGGGTAATCTGCAACTTTACGGCACTGAGCAATGGCCCTATTTCATCGTGCAGATCTCCGGCTATTCGTTTGCGTTCTTTTTCAAGTGTACTTATTTCCGCATTGATTTTTGCTTTGGCTAAAAGCCGAAACCTGCGCTGCTGCCTTATAATGGACACTAGAAAAAACAGCAGTACAACGCCTACTATTCCCAATGCAATCAGGAAAGCTGAATAAATTGCCTTTTCGGAGGGATCCATATTATTGCAAGCAGGTAAATTAAATAAATGACAATATTGGAAATTTTCCGGTAATTATACACCGACCTTTGAAAAACCGGAGAAGTTGATTTAATAAACAGCATAATGCACTCCGTGATGATGTAGGGCATGAAAAAAGACAACATGCAAATACAAATCAAAAAGGCCGGATTTTTAAAGAGTGTGTTTTTTTCGGTTACAACCAGATTATTAATTTTCTGTATTGCAATAAGGCTTAATACAAAAGAATAAAATATCCTGAAGAACTTTGTAATGCCATGAATAGAATGCCCTTTAAGGATAAAATGATCCAAAAACCAGACAACGACAAACAAGCCAAATATTAGCCGGAACAAGCCTTTTTTTGTTCCAAATACACCAAGGTTTTTAAAGAGAATTAAAAATAATAAACTTATGATTAAAACATACAGGTTGTATCCAATAAGACTTAGATCCAATGGCCAGCCCAGTTTGAGGCCATAATTGAGCAACTGTAGGCAACGAAAAAGTTCGTTCACAAAAGCGGTGCCCATAATAGCCACAATAGGAAGATAACGTTCATCCAACCTTCTCCACCGGTACAAACCGATGAAAAAAGGAATACCGGGCATTACAAAATTGACAACCAGGGATAAATAATAAAATGTATCCATAAGGGAAAAAGACCCCGGTTAAAAACTATCCTCCAAAATCAACAACCGGAGGAGGAATAGGATCTGATTCATCAAGATATCCCCCGCCCGGTTCGTCCGGATCAGAAGGAAGCATATCATCACCACCACTTCTCTGAATAACCCTGTTATTTTCATCAAGAACAACCAATAT
>JALOMX010000273.1 GCA_025455245.1 Chitinophagaceae bacterium | reverse complement strand
AGGGGGTAATCTGGAATATTTACAGCTTCGACCAATGGGGCGTGGAATTGGGTAAGCAATTAGCCAATAAAATTTTACCCGAATTAATGGACAAACAGCCGGTTACAAGTCATGATGCATCAACCAATGGACTGATCAATACCTGTAAAATTTGGTGGGAGTAAGATTTAGTTTTGTTAATAAGGCATTTTAGGCTATATTTATGTGAAAAAATCAATCAACATACGCCATAAAACCAGCTTTTATGTACAAAATCCCATTCACTCTTTTCGGTTTATTTGTATGTTATGGTATTTTCTCCCAGGGCGAACCATCCATTCAACTGAACCCGGAAAAGTTTTTTAAAGATACTACCCTGAATAAGAAATTTTTTGTGTTGCCCAAATCACCTTCAAACATAAATGATATTTTAAAACAGGTTAATACCAGGGACCCGGGTATTCCAATTTATACTGTACAATACAGTCATTCTAATTCATATGGGATGGTTTACATTTTACCCCAGGACAATATGCCGATGTTAAAACCCGGTCCGGTTAACCAGGTTATGCCCGGAACTTCAGGTAATGAATGGCAGTTTATTCCCAAACAAAGCAGTATTCCTAATGGTCTTCAACCCCGCGGAATGGTATTTGAAAAGCCGCCGGTTCCTTAAGTCTGCATACACAATTTTTTGCGTTGAAATTTTCGGCAGAAATTACCATAAATATTCCTGAAGCTGCAAGTTTCGCAAAGCGCCTGCGGCGCTGCAGGTATTCTAAAGCCGAAGCTTTCGAATTTCTATTCTTTCGCCTTTAGCGTTAGCAACATTAAACTAACGCTAACAATCCGCCAAACTTATCGGAATATTAATAGCAAGCCCACCGTCAGCCGTTTCCTTGTATTTGCTGTTCATATCAAGCGCGGTATCCCACATGGTTTTAATGACCTTATCCAATGATACCACCCCAAAGTCGGGCATACTCTGCAAGGCAAGCTGAGATGCGGTAATGGCCTTGATGGCCCCCATTGTATTCCGCTCAATACAGGGAACCTGTACCAAACCTCCTATAGGGTCGCAGGTAAGACCCAGGTGATGTTCCATAGCAATTTCAGCAGCCATCAGGGCCTGTTTTTGTGTGCCTCCCATACTTTCAGTAAGTGCGGCCGCAGCCATTGAACTGCTTACGCCAATTTCGGCCTGGCAGCCACCCATGGCTGCTGAAATAGTAGCTCCCTTCTTGAATATACTCCCTATTTCAGAAGCCGTTAACAGAAAATTGATGATTTTTTCATCGCTGTACCCATCACAAAAAACGATATAATACATTAAAACTGCCGGAATTACCCCGGCCGCACCATTGGTGGGTGCCGTAACCACCCTGCCAAAAGCCGCATTTTCCTCATTTACGGCAAGGGCAAAACAACTCACCCAATCCAAAATATATTTAAAGTCGCTTCCCCCTTCTCTTATTTGGGTTATCCAACCTTCATAACCCGAATATTTCTTTTCACCCAATAACCTCTTATTTAAGCCTGCTGCCCGCCTGTTTACATTCAACCCGCCGGGGAGAACTCCTTCTATATGGCAACCCCGGAAAACACAGTCGCGCATGGTTTCCCAAATCCTGAGGATACCTTGTTTGGTTTGTTGCTCGGTTCTGAAGCTGTTTTCATTTTCCAAAACCACTTCATGAATGGCGAGACCGGTTTTTAAACACCAATGTTTTAACTCATCGGCTGTATTGATGGGGAAAGGTAACTGAACAGCAGATGCAGCATTTGCAAGCGATTGTTCGCCTTCGCGAATAACAAATCCACCGCCTATGGAATACCATGTTTCCGAAATTTGCAGACCATCTTCAAGGGTAACTAAAAATTGAAGGGCATTGGGGTGAAAGGGAAGTGATTCATTAATGAGAAATTGAACGTCAATTTCTGGATCAAAAGAAATCAGGCTGCTGCCACCAACGGGAATTTGCTTGATATCGCGAATGGCATCCATCCGGGGCTGAATGGTATCTACAGGAATAGTTTCAGGGTTTTGGTGGCAAAGCCCCATTATTACCGCAATATCCGTACCATGCCCTTTGCCTGTTTTGGCAAGACTTCCATATAATAGTACCTGAAGGTGCTCAACCATGTTAATTTGCTTCCGGCTAAAAAGCCCGTCAACAAAATACTGTGCAGCCCGCCAGGGTCCAAGTGTATGGCTCGAGCTTGGCCCAACCCCTATTTTAAACATATCAAAAACAGAAATTGCTTCGTGTGCCATGGCAATCGGATTTTAGCTGCGCAATATAAGCCTGTAATGTTAGGATAGCACAAACAGTTCTTCCGGAAAATGCAAAAAAAAATCCCGGAAGATTGAATCATCCGGGACAAAATTCTTTATTAAGCATTTATAAAAAATCAACCAGCTCAATTTCAAAATAAAGGGGAGTATTAGGTGGAATGGGCACTGCACCCTGCGTTGCACCCTGACAACTGTAGGCCAATGCAGAAGGAACCGATATCCTGACTTTTCCTGCCTTGCCAACCATGGGGATAGCATATTTCCATCCATCAATCAGGTTATTTAATAAAAAACCGGTCATTCCGGGATTACTTTGTTCATCAAAAACCTTTCCATCAAGAAAAGTTCCCTTATACTTTACATAAACCGTACTTGCCTGTATTGGCTTGTTTACACTACCCGCGGCAAGTATTTCATAATATAACCCACTTGAATGACGGGTCGCATTCATTCCAATGGAAGTATTGAAGGCTTCAAGCTGTGCTTTCTCATTATCAACCGGCACAGGCTTACAACCACTATCTTTGGAACAGGAAGAAGCAAATACTGTAATAACAAATCCGATTAACCAAAATATCTTGTTGCGCATAATTTTTTTTAAACAATTCCTTTTTATTAAAATTTTATTATAGACTATAAGTTTACCTGATTTGCTGCATTCTCCTCTTTTTTTAAATACTTCGCTTTTTTTGCAATTAGTTCCCTGTAGCGTTGCTCAAGCTGATCGTATTGGAATTTTTTTGAGAAAATGGCAAAAAATACAGCAATAATAATGACCGCTATGTATAAAACAACCGGGTTAAAGCGGCTGTTGGAAATCATATCAGCACGCTTGTACCAACCTGAGTAAAAATTAATGATGATAAACAATCCAAATAATAAACCTGCGGGCAGTCCAACTGCCAGTTGATAAATTAACTTTTTTTGCCGGGTCCTTGCTTTCTCCCAATATTCAATAAAAGCATTTTCCTTGTCTGTTAGCATGAAAGCAATTTTCGCTGGCAAAAGTATTGCAAAACCAATGCAAGCAATGAAAGGAAAATAAAAATTGTTGCTAATTTATAACGAACCCTTAATTGGCCTTAAGGTATGATTAACGTACTTTTGCCGCTTATATTAAATAGCCTTCACGTGACTTTCGATCAAATACTTCTTTTATACGTTTACCAGCATAAGAAAATTTCCCTGAACCTTTTCGGAACCATTGAACTGGAAGGCGCCATTCCCGATCCTGAAATCATCAGGAAGGAAAAACAACTGCCCATTGAAGGCCTTAAGTTTACTTTTGATCCCCATGTAACAACTGATGAGGCATTTGTACACTTTTATGCCTTTGAAAAGGGTAGAATCATTCCCCTTTCGGCTTCAGATATTGAAGCGCAATTGCTAATGGCAAGGCAAATTGTAAATATTGGAAATCCTTATGAAATTGCAGGTTTGGGTAAAATTGTAAAAATGGACAATGGGAAGCTTACCATGATTCCCGGATATTTTACCATACCACCTGTTTCCGGATCGGGCAGGCCCGTAGTTTTAAAAGAACGGGTACAGCAGGCTCCCCTGCCCAAAGTGGAAAGAAAAGAAGAAAAACTGGTTAACAACCGTAAAGTTGGACAGACGATTATTATTTCGGGCGCAATATTGGTCGTTGCTTTAATTGTTTGGG
>JALOMX010000272.1 GCA_025455245.1 Chitinophagaceae bacterium | reverse complement strand
ACTTTGCAGTTTTATCCGTTGCCCTGTTTCGGATGATTTACGTGCCGCTTCTATTATTTCAAGTACATGCAGGGCATGCAAGGTATTAATCCGGGGATCATTGCCTGTCACCATTGCTTCAGCTACTTTCGTGGCGCCTTCCTGCCATACATAACCTTCGGAATCTTTGTTATAAAGAGTAGCAGGAGCATCCCACTTATCGTCAAGCCATACCCCGTTACTCTCCCAGTCGTACCCAATCAGGCGCATATTGCCCTTATCACCATAAATCTGTATCGAATGTAATTGCTGATTGCCTGCTTCATGTCCATGCGGATCAAAATAATTGAACCCGCACATCATGTGGCTGATGACACCCTCACCATGATCCATCAGTACATGCGCGTTGTCTTCGGCTTCCACTTTTATTTTTCCTTTATCATCTACGGTTCTTTCAGGTGTTACAATGCTTGTCATGGCCATGATGCTTTTTGCGGGGCCAAGCAATCCGGTGAGTGTAGCAAGGTTATAGACCCCAAGATCAGGCATACTTCCTCCAAGCTTTTCATAAAAGAAGGCACTCCATCCCGGGCCTGTATGACCGTATTGTCCGTGGGCAGCTGCAATCCGCCCAAGTTTACCCTGCTGTATCGCGCGGCTCATAAAGGCAAACTGCGGACTGTTTACCACTGCCGGTGCACCCCATATCCGGAGGCCTTTCTTTGTGGCAAGGTCATACAATGCCTTCCCTTCAGCATAGGTGTTGGCCATAGGCTTTTCGCTCCATACATGCTTACCGGCCGTCAAAGCTTTTTTGTTCAGTTCGCCATGCACCTGCATATCGGTAAGGGTAACCAGCATATCAAAATCAGGGCCCTTCAGTTGCTCATCGATACTTGCAAAGGTTGGCACTTTTAAATGATAGGCGCCCCGCTGATCCAATGCACGCTGCGGTTTAATATCACACAGGCTTACAATTTCCACCATTGGCGAGGCCATGAGGTGGGGAATGTATCGGTTGCTTACACTGCCACAGCCAATGATGGCTACACGAATTTTTTTATCCGGCATTTCGTTTGCCCATCCCTCCAGCGAAGTAAGCAATACGGATGCGCCTGCAAAAGCCATCTGCTTCAAAAAAGTTTGTCTTGAAATATGATCCATGGCTATTTATTTTTTTCAGCTTCAAGTTTTAAAAGCCCTTGTTGTATGTCTTCATTACGCATAAAAAGATTCCATAACAGTCCGGTCCGGTAGTTTTCAATCATCACCGTCATGGGCGCCTGATTAAGTCCCATATAAATTTCAGAACACCAGTTATTGGTCAGATCAAAGGCATCCCTAAAACCAAATTCGCCCCACAGGAACTTTCCATAGCGATAATAATAATGCTTCAAGGCTTTCATAGATTCCACCGGCGTATAAGGAAACGAACTGATGGCGCCGGTTGGTGCAATCTTCCCGTGGTCCTGCCATTCCACGGGCTCATCGGCAGAATAATCGAAAGGACCATCACTCGCAGTCAGGCCCCATGCACTATCCCCGTAACCCAAATATTTTTTTGGGTTCAAAACACAGTAAGCATGATTTATTTTGGCAATGTTCTGATTGTTGGTAAAATAGTTGGTGTATCTGTCCGTAATGGCTTTAGGGTCATAACCTAAATAGGAATAATGGGTAAAAAATAATGGACCGCCATTGGAAACCCCTACATCCAGTTTTATTCCGAAATATGTATTACCATTTTTATACATAGATCCGTCCCGGGTTTGCCCCCATGCCGAACGGTATTTTTGACCTGTACTATCCTGATTGGCCCAACCGCTATAATACATACTTGCAGGAATGGAATGCGTGGGCGAAGCAATGGCCAATAAATAAGTCACCATCGTTTCATTCCAGCCAATCAGGTTATGGTTGATGGTCCATGCCTGATCGGGCGACCAATGCCAGTATAAAAACTTACTGTCAGGATGTTGCTTAAACCAATCCCATTCCACTTTTTCCCAAATGGCCGTTATTCTTTCGCGCATTCGCTTTTCCTGATCATTGTTTCCTGAAAAATATTGCCTCGCCGCTAAAAGCCCCTGCATTAAAAAAGAAGTTTCCACCAGGTCGGCACCATTATCCCGCTTACCAAAAAATGGCTCTGCATTTCCTGTAGGTCCGTCCATAAAATGCGGATAAGCACCATGAAAGGTTTTTGCACGCTCTAAAAAATGTACAATCTTTTCAAACCGTTCTATTGATTGCTGACGGGTAATAAATTTTCGCTCTGTACCGGCAATGAGTGCCATAATACCAAAACCTGAAGCACCTGATGCAATCATGTTATGCCTTCCGGGAATATTTTCTTTAGCAAGCCCGCTATTTGTTTCTGCACCTTCCCAATAATAACGAAAAGCAGCTTCCTGTACCATCGTAAGCAACTCATCATCCGTCATAGAACGGGTAGCAACCTGAATGGCGGGCGATAAGGCAGATTCCTTATAGCTGCTGTTCAGAAAAGATATTTTGTAGGAATATTGTTTGTTGGTTTCCCCTGTAAAATCGGCATACCTGTTTATAAAAGGTTGTTGTATGCCCACCGGCAAAAAATCTTTTCCATTTTCAGAACGATAAATTTTAACCAGGTGAATGTTATTGTTGTCAGGCTTATTCCAAACTATATCATTATGCAAGGCATATCCCGTTGCGGATGCAATCACAGCTTTATCCAGCATTGCAGGTGAATTTTCAGTAGCTAAAAATTCAATATCATCCACATAAACTACATACTCCTTTCCATCTTCATTGGATTGAGCCAAAGAAATGCCAATGATACTTTCAAAACTATCAGGATTAAAATTGTATATAGCACCGGTGGGAATCAGTACCTGATACCATTCATTTAATTTGGCTGCATTTATTGAAACCGATTCGGAGAAACTACTGTCGGCTTTTATTAATCGTAATTGAAGAAAATCAATATTATCGCCCCTTGGGGTGGAAACATACATCCAGAAAGACAAATATTTGGCTTTTTGAAAATTGTCCACACCACGTTTTTGCTGACGATAAATATTAGCCTGCCATTTTCCCCCTTTGCCATTTTTATAATGCAGTTGAAGGGCATTCCCCGGTGTATGAAAAAGGCTATCAGCTACAGGCAACTTATTACTTATATGTTGAATGAAAGAACCTCCGCTTGCTGATGTTTGACTAAAAAAATAATGACCCTGCATCAGGCTGTTGTAAAAAAAACTATAAGGATAGGCATATTCCTGTGCCTTTAGCTGAAAGGAAATCAGCAATAAACAGATGAAGCTAAAAACACGCATTTCAAATACCCTTACTTTTTTATTACAGGACTTTCAAAACCTAACTTTTTTAACCCGTTTTGTATATCCGGGATATTCATAAACAGCTTCCACAACAACCCTGTCCGATAATTTTCTATCATGCCAACTATAGGTCCCTGATCAATAGCCAGGTGGCTTTTGGCATACCAGTTGTGGTGAATACTGAATCCATCGACAAACCCATATTCGCTCCAGATTTTATCACCAAGATCGTAATAAAAATGGCGCAAGGCTTCCATGCTTTCTTTCGGTGTAAATGGCATGGATGAAATGGCCGCTGTAGGTTGAATAACACCCATGTCCACTTCGGGACAATGTGCCACATAACCCTTGTAACTATCACCTGCTGTAAGACCCCAGCATTTTTCACTGTAGCCCTTATATTTTTTTGGATTCTCTATGCAATATGCACGGTTGATCAGGGTATGGTTGCGGCATTGCTCAAGATAATCTATTCCAAGCGTGTCCTTTAACCCATTGGGATTGATACCCAAAAAAGTATACTGCTCAAAAAACAACGGCCCCCCCTTGTCGAAGTTACCCAACGGTAATTTCATGCCATAATACTCCTTGCCATTCCTGAAACCATTGCTTCCGGCCCAGGTCCCATTGTACACATCTTTGCTGATGGCTTTTCGCGG
>JALOMX010000271.1 GCA_025455245.1 Chitinophagaceae bacterium | reverse complement strand
GTCGGTAAAATGGGAAATTGCATTCACATTCTTTAAACTGAGCATCGGGCCCTCAAAAGTACTCATACCGTAACAGGTAAGTGCCACCACAAAGAACTTAAGGATTGGCTCCTCGCGTACCTTATCCCAGGCACCTCTTAATGTCATCAAACCATTCAGCATACCCGCCCATGATGGGAAAATAAGCATCACACTGAAAACGGTTCCCAGGGATTGGGCCCAGTCAGGTAGTGCTGAATATAAAAGGTGGTGAGGCCCTGCCCATATATAAAGAAATATCAATGCCCAGAAGTGAACAATACTCCACCGATAACTATAAACCGGGCGGTTAGCTGCTTTTGGAACAAAATAATACATCACCCCGATGTAGGGAGTTGTAAGGAAGAAGGCCACAGCATTGTGCCCGTACCACCACTGTACCAACGCATCCTGTACACCGGCATACCAGCTATAACTCTTCATAAAATGCACAGGCATTTCAAACGAGTTAACAATGTGCAGCATAGCCACGGTCACCCAGGTGGCAATCCAAAACCATGCAGCCACATACATGTGCCGTTCCCTGCGCTGAATGATGGTCATAAACATATTGATACCAAACACTACCCAAATAAGCGTGATGGCAATATCTATCGGCCACTCCAGTTCGGCATACTCTTTGGCTGTGGTATAACCCATCAAAAGGGTTACAGCCGCTGCCACAATTATCAGTTGCCAGCCCCAAAAATGTATCCAACCCAGCTTCTCGCTAAACATGGATGTTTTCATTAGCCTTGGAAGCGCATAGTACACGGTCATAAAAATGCCGTTGCCCACAAAGGCGAAAATCACGGCATTGGTATGGACAGGCCGTATCCTTCCAAAAGTGGTGTAAGCAAAGTCAAAATTCAGGAAAGGAAAGGCCATCTGAAATGCGACCAATAATCCTACCAGCATGCCGACCACTCCCCAAAGAATCGTTACATAAAGAAACGCTTTGGGGAGTTTGTTGTCGTAATGGAATCTTTCAAGTGGTTGTTGCGATTGTTGCATATGTTGATTGTTATTTTTTCTCCTCAGTGGTTGTATCATCGTAGAGCATCCGGACGGGGGGACCGTATTCATCATCAAACTGTCCGTTTTTGGCACTTACCAAAAAAGCAATCAGGAACCCGCCGGCTACCAGTATGCTTGCTATCATTAAAATGATGATGACGGACATAATGATTATTTGTCAAAATTTTGTCAAAACTATAATCAGCTTAGTAGTGCCTACATGACTACACTCACTGACATCCATGATTTTTATCATGTTTTCAGATGATTGTTTAACCACTACAACACTACAAACGAAGATTTATTAAACTTTTTTAGCATGTAACAACCGCATGGCGGATATCCAAACACCCAGCCAGGTAATAATTAAAATGCTTATGCTGCTTGCCGGCATAAGGATTGCCGCCACAAGCGGAGTTAATAACCCCATGGAAGCAAACCACAGACCGACTATATTATATATTACAGAAATAAAAAAGGAAAAGTAAATTACCTGACGGCCCCGTTTGGCCATTTTTAAATACGCATGCAGGTTTTGCAGCTTCGAAGCTTCCATAATGGCATCACAGGCCGGTGAAAAATTATTTACATTATCCGAAACGGCTATACCGGCATCGCTTTGGCTGAGGGCAGCCGCATCGTTTAACCCATCCCCCACCATTAAAACCACGGCGCCATTCTTTTGAAGCGCTTTTACATGGCTCAACTTATCATGAGGCGATTGATTGAATTTTAGCGTTGCATTATTTCCTGTAATCTCCGATAAAGTTTCATATTCAGCATCGTTATCACCGCTTATGAGAGATACCTTATACAATCCCGACAACTTCTTCAATTCCTCCTTCAAACCAGGCCTGTAATTGTTTCGAAGAATAAACATACCCTGTTTCTCATGATCAATTCTGAATGCGACCACCGACCCCTTAACCTTTAACGGATTGTTGCCCCATACAAATTCAAGGCTTCCCATTTTTACAAACCTGTCATTTTGCCACGCTTCAATACCTTTTCCGGGAAACTCTTTAAAGTCTGAAATATGTACTTCTGTGACCTGCAACCACTTACGGACAGCCTTGCTAAGCGGGTGGCTACTTTGTGTTGCAACCGAGGCCACCAGGATTTTTTCTTCCTCCGTTAGTTCATCACCGCTATAACTGATATCAAACTGATTATTGGTGGTAATGGTGCCGGTTTTATCAAAAACAATGTGGGTAACAGGCAACAATTTCTCCAGTACCGAATAATTTTTAAGGTACATACCAGCTTTATCCAATGCCCTTACAATATGGCCATTGGTAAAGGTGGCAGATAGCAACAAGGCGCATGGACAGGCCACAATCAGCATGGCAGTTACAACAGGCCATATTTTGGTTGGATCATTGAACCACCAATAGGTTGCAGCGGCGGCTGTAAGCGTAAACAGAATAATGGTAAAATACCTTGCAAGCGGGTGCAAAAAAGATTTGGATTCATCATCATGGCTACCCTGCGAAGCTTTATTCCAAAGCCCGGTCAGGTAGCTTTGAGATACATCTTTTACAAGCAGCAATTCAATTTTTCCGCCCATTTGCCTTCCACCGGCATAAATCAATTCGCTGATTTCCTTTGATACCGGAACGCTTTCACCCGTTACAAAACTGTAATCAATGGAAGCCTGCCCTTTTAGCAACATTCCATCGGCGGGAATGATTTCATGGTTATGAATAATGACCCTGTCCCCGCTTTTTAGTTCGGGTAATGCAACAGGCACTTCCTTTTCATCAACCAATTTATTAACTGCCACCGGAAAATAACTTGTATAATCCCTGTCGAACGTAAGCGATTGTTGTGTTTTATCCTGAAGAACCCTTCCTATCAGCATGAAAAATACAATACCTGCCATACTGTCGAAATATCCTCCACCGGTCTGAGAAACAACCTCATACACACTCCTTCCGAAGGTAATAAGAATGGCAAGTGCAATTGGCGCATCAATATTCAGGAAACCTTTTCTCAGGCCTTTCCATCCCTGGATAAAAAACTCCTGCGCACTGTAAAAAAATACCGGTAAAGCGAGGGCGAGATTAAGGTAGCGGAACCATGGTGTAAGTCTAAGTTGCTCCGGGTCATCGGCAATACTGAGGTATTCGGGAAAGGCAAGCAACATAATGTTACCAAGGCAAAAACCGGCCACCCCCAACCGGTAAAGCCTTGCCCGGTTATAGTATTTGCGGGGCTTCCGGCCAAGTTCATTCAGGCTGATATGAGGTTCATAACCAATCTCCGTCAACAACTCTGCAACTTTTTTCAGAGAGATCTTTGTTTCATCAAAATGAATAACAGCTTCTTTGTGAGCGAAATCTACACGGCTGCTGATGATCCCGTTGTTTAATTGACCAAGATGTTCAAGCAGCCAAAGACAACTGCTGCAATGAATTTGGGGAAGATAAAAAGTTAACCTTGCAAGTGTGCCATCTTTAAATGAAATCAGTTGATTTGCAATAGAAGAATCTTCCAGAAATGCAAATTTACCGGGCCTTACTTCCACTTTGCGGTTTTGTCCCGGAGCATTGTTAAGGTTGTAATATTCACAAAGGCCATTGTTGTTTAAAACCTGGTAAACGGTTTTACAACCTGAACAGCAAAAATGCTTATCATCAAAAATTAGTGGATGATTCCCTGCCGGTTCGCCACAATGGTAACAGGTTTTAATTTCCGTTTTGGTTTCAGCCATGCCCTATCCCTGTAAAAATTTTTGGATGTTAACAATCGTCTGCGCAGGGTTGATTAAACAGTTTTTCAACGGCCGGCAGTAAAACATTTTCTTTAAGATAAATGGCTTGCATCACCTGTTGTTCAAGGTTGTGAAGTTCATCACACAGCATTCTGAAACCGGAGGTCCAGTCAGGCTTGGCTATATAATTGTTTGCCATGGCCCTCATTTTATCCA
>JALOMX010000270.1 GCA_025455245.1 Chitinophagaceae bacterium | reverse complement strand
CAACATGTCTGATACCCATTCCCATATGAAAGAAACCATGGAAGATTAATAAAAAATGGTGGTGAAAGGAAACAGCGCAGTTTGAATCCAATATTCAATGCTGCGCTGATTTTTATATACAGAAAAGTGCTAATTTTTTGTTTGTGCCGGCTTTGGATATACCGGTGGCTTAACATTCATCACCGGCTGCTTTTCCAGCAAACTCAGTACTTCCTTCACTGCCCTTTCCAACTGAGGGTCCTTTCCCTGTTGTAATGATTTTGCATCCTGCCTCACTTCAATATCCGGCGCTACGCCTTCATTTTCAGCCACCCATTTATTGGCAGCCGGATCAAATATGGCATTATCCGGAGACGTCAAGGCGCCACCGTCAATCAAAGCATAATGCACCGACGATTTTACCAGTCCGCCCCAGGTACGCATACCAATCAATGGCCCGGCTTTCTGATGACGGAACACCCAGGGGAAAAAGTCCCCGCCAGAACCGGCCAGCTCATTGATCAGAAGAACCTTAGGACCCAGTATCCCTGCAGGCAGTTTCAGAGGTTTGCCACCGGGAACCTCATTTGTAATAGCCGCGCGAAGGGTCCGTGTCATCAGGTCGGTCATATAATCGTCGAGCAAGCCGCCGCCATTAAAACGTTCATCAATAACAGCCCCTTGTTTATCCTGCTGCGCAAAAAAGTAACGGTTGAAAGAAACAAATCCCGGGCCGCCTGTATTGGGCACCCAGATGTAACCAATCTTCCCTCCGGAAAGGCTATCTACAAGCCTGCGGTTATCCTCTACCCATGCGCGTTGCCTTAAGGCGCTTTCACTTCGTAAAGGTTTTACAACTTCTGTCCATGCACCTTCAAATGTTGGATTTGTGTTTAAATGAACAGTGGTCTGAACATCTGCCGTTCCTTCCAGCATTTTATACGGATCCTCTCCCGACGTCAATTCCCTGCCGTTGATTCCAACCAGGTAATAACCTGACTGCGCTTTTATGCCCGGTCGGTCAAGCGGACTCGAAAGGCCCGGATTCCAGCTTTCCGTAGTATATATCCTGTTGATTCTCCATCTGTTTTGTTCTGCACTAAGTTCTGCCCCTAAAACGGCTGATGAAGGTCTTTCTGTTTGCGGATAGTCGCCGCCAAAAACAAAACTATGACCTACAGACAATTCACCATTCATCATGTCAAGGATGTAAGTCAGGTCGTCACGGTGTTTAATGAAAGGCACAAGCGGTGCATACCTTTTATAGACCTCATCCCAGTCGCGGCCATGTGTACCCTGTTGATCATAAAAATAATCCTTTTCATATCTCCAGGCTTCTTCAAACATCTGTTTCCATTCAGCGCTTCGGTCGAGGTGCATTTTAAGGTCCATCTTCAACGATTTGGCATCATTACCGTTGGGTCCTCCTGTATTTCCGACTTTCCATTGACCCATAGCATTCGTTATGAACTTCTTGCCATCCGCTGAAACAGCAAGTCCGCTCGTACCGGTCAAAAATTCTTTGGCTTCTTTTGATTCGAGGGTAAATTTATGAACAACTCCCGGCCGGTTGGGAATGCGTTCCCCAATGAAAACAGAACCTTCAGGTCCGGCAACCATGCCTGTATAATTTCGTTTGGGAATGCCTAATGGCATGGTCCGCCTGTCAATCTGATCTAAATCAATAACTACCTCCAATTTTTTGTCCTTGGGTTTTTCGGTAGTCGTTCCCTTCTTTTCATCACCGCCCTTCTTTTCTGTATCCTTTTTCGGTTCATTTGCTTCCGCCTGCTTATCGTCAGCGGGTACAGGCTTAGCCTCCTCCTCATCACTCTTTGGTTTAAAAGGCGATTGATCCCCTTTACGCAAATTGATTACATAGGCTTCATACTCCGGTCTTGCCATTTGCGAACTTGTATTGGCCCATCCACTGCCAAGCGCTACTTCGGTGCTTGCCAGAAAATACAATTGCTTTCCGTTCCTGTCCCATGCAGGTGAAAAAGCATCTGCAAACGGATCCGTCAATGCGCGAACCGTTGTACCTGTTACATTCCAGACTTTTATGGACCTCAATTGGTTATCACCTGCCTTACTGTATGCCAGCCATTTACTGTCCGGCGACCATGTAAGCCCCATATCGCCGCGTTCAAGGTTATTACCGGCAGTATCAATGATCCTGATGGTGCCCGCAGCCACATCTACAACCCTTACCCGGACACGATTATCAACAAATGCTATGTACTTGCCATCACCCGACCATACGGGTTCCCATGCCATTTTAGCATCACCAATCGAAATGGCTTTCGGCTTATCCATCCCATCCTGCGAACCTATCATCAAAGCGTACCCCTTCCCGTCCGCATCCGAAAACCATGCCACCTTATCTCCTAACGGTGACCATATTGGCGCACGATCCGCAGCACCGGAACTTTTGGTGAGGTTCCTAACATCACCATTTTCTACCGGGACTGTAAATATTTCTCCCCTTGCCTCAAATATCGCCCGCTTACCTGTTGGCGAAAGCGATGCTGATCCGGCGCGGCTACCCACATCCTCCCACTTGGTTTCGGCCCAGGGAAAATCGCCGGTAACCTTCAGGCTCAGTTGCCTGCTGTTTGAGCCGGTTACATCCATGGTATGCAGGTACCCTTCACGCTCATACACAAGCCGGTTACCATGCCCAGTAATATACTTGACATCGGCACCTGAAAATTTTGTTACCTGCGTCAAACCACCTGACGTTGGGTCGTATGACCAAACATTGGCAACACCTCCATTCCGGTTGCTTATGAAATAAATTTTTTCCCCAAGCCATAACGGCATAATGTCTGTGCTCGAAGGATTGGGCAAAAGCGTTTCATTTTGGTCGGCAAGGTCCATCAGGATGAGCGGGGTATTCTGCCCGCCGCGGTAGGCACGCCATTCCACATCCCAACGATCCATTTTATCGACCACTATCCTTTTGCCATCGGGAGAAAAACTGCCATTATGCCCCCATTGCTTTGAAATGAGGTTGGATGGCCCGCCGGAAACAGACACCGTCCACAACCGGTTGTACGAAGTCGGGGCGGTTTCACGGTCTGATGCATATAGTACTTTGGTACCATCGGGCGTCCAGCCCCTGACAATGGCACTTGCAGGATACCAGCTCAATCGCTTCGGTTCGCCGCCGGTAACGGGTACAATGTACACTGCCTGTGTTCCGGATCGGTTTGAAGAAAAAGCTACCCACTTTCCGTCAGGGGAAAAATGAGGATTACTTTCCACAGCGGGCGTACTCGTAAGCCTTACAACCTGTTTGCCCTCCATATCAGACACCCATATATCGGCGCCATACACAAAAGCAACCTTGTCGTTATGAATGGAAGGCTGACGAAGCAGGCGTGTTCCTTGTGCAGAACTGATCAGGTATCCCCAGGAAAAGAAAAAGACCGCAATAAGTCTTGCATTCAACTTACGGAAGTTTAGTTTATACCACATACAATTTTATTGTTGCCGACAGGCATGAGAAGAATAAAGATTACCAAATATAATCGGAACTGTGGCAGCCTCCTGTACAATTTATAAAAAACAAATATGTTATGGATAAACGCAAGGAAACAGGGATGAATGATTCAGGTGGTAACCACGGTGAACCAACAGGACAATTGATTGGTTATTTTTGCCAAAAAAATGTTATGCGCATTACGGCAGATAACAGGTTAAAGAAACTGATTGTAATCGGAGATCGTGTACTGATAAAACCGGCAACCCCGCAAGACCGTACGTCGGCAGGGCTTTACCTTCCCCCCGGTGTGCAGGAAAAAGAAAAAGTTCAACAAGGCTATGTAATTAAAACAGGACCCGGCTATGTAATACCCTTGCCGGTAGAAAACGAGCCGTGGCAAAATGAAGATGAGCAGGTGAAATATGTACCCCTTCAGGCGCGCGAAGGGGATCTTGCCATCTTTTTATTAAGCGGAGCAACAGAGGTGATGTATGAAGGTGAAAAATATTT
>JALOMX010000023.1 GCA_025455245.1 Chitinophagaceae bacterium | reverse complement strand
GAGATCGGATTAGCGCTACCCGAAGCATCCCCTGCCCAGCTTTGAAACTGTAGGCTTGGAACTGATGCTGCAAGAAGGGTTGCTGTTTCACCTTCAAAATATCGATTGGCAAAGCGTTGAGGAGAAAGACTTACGGTTCCGCTGTTGGTTGCACTAACGTTTAGAGTGTATTGAGCACAAGGCGCTCCGGACAGCACAAGCTTATCAAGATTCGGACCATCGGCCGTATCCCACATGATCCGGATATTATTGATGCCGCTCAGCATGGCCAGCGACTCCGTTTCATCGGCCCATAAAGTCCAGGCACCGGTTGGTGCAAATAACAGGTCCTTCCGAAACACATCGTTCACAAACAGTTTTCCGGTACGGTTTTCCGCACTGCCATTAGCATATCTGAATGTTGCTGCAAAATTTCCTGCCACTGCCTGACAAACGGTAAAATTGATAAAGTTCTCACCGGCACTCAAAAAATTTACGAAACCGGTGCCTGTAAATCCTGCATGACTGTTATCAACTGTTCCGGAAAACTGTGCCTCTTCTGCTTCGTAAGCGGTGAAGGTACTGGCAGGTGATTTGGTTTGAATAGTCCAGTTTTTGGAAGTTCCGTTTTCAGCAGTTACCGCATAGGAAACATCAGCAGAAAAATTCCTTGCCTCTGTGGCCAACGGAGCAATGCTTGACTTAGGGGAAATGGTAAACAAAACCGGCACCAATCCATCAAGTGAAGCTCCCTCAGGCATCGTAACCTGAACAGTGCCCGCTGTTGTGTTGATGATGGCACTGCCCAACTGACTGTTGGATAACTTAAATGCGAGTATATCCTTTTCATCCGACAGCACTTCCGTAACTTTTACAGTCCAGTTTTTCTTTGTAGTGCCATTTGGAGCGGTTACCTCATAGGGTACCAATGCACCTCCGGAAAAATCACGGGCAACATTTACCGCAGGGGCAATGCTCGCTCCATTGGAAATTGTAACCATTGATGGCACAACATTTGTAAGGGACATACCGGCGGGTACATCAATGGATACCGTTGCAGAAGCACTATTAATAACCTCGTTACCCATTTGACCACTTATTTTAAAGGCAAGTATTTCGGCCGCGGCAAGGGCATTGGGATTACTTTGAACAAACAGGTCATGAATATGAAACTGACCGCCGGAGGGTGCATTCTCCAAACGAATGGTAATGGGTACATCACTCACAAGGACAGGAAAAATAGTATGGAGATCATACCAGCCTCCGTTTTGTGTAACACCAATAGTACCTGCATTGGTGAAATCTGCCTGACCTTCCTTTTTATACTTCACCGTTACCGTTCTTGTACCGGATGCAGAAGACTTCATAGCAGCCCTGACTACGGATGTACTGCTTAACTCCATTTGCAAAAAACCGCTTAAGGCAATGTTGATTCGTCCGAGGCTGCAATCGGTACATCCACCCGTACTGCCACCTGTCGAAACAGATCCATCGGAAGTTACACCCGGGGGCAATGTGACCGATTGGAAATTGAAATCAATGAGCGTGGATTGGGCAAAAGAATTTTGTGAAGCAAAAAAAAGGGATAAAACCAGTAGCACTAATGTACATGCCCGAAAAGGCACCGAAAACATAGTAAATTTTTCTTTCATAAAAAGCAAGCAATAGTGGTGAATGAATGCCGGTCGTTAAGCAAATCGTAATACAAGTTTAGTTCTTTGGTAAATGCAGAAAGGGCCTGAACAACTCTTAATTTGCGCAATCGTTCCCGACAACGATACCATCGATAACACAAAGGGCATTCAGGAAATCAGACAGATGTTTTTGTCTGTAATGCAGGATCATTTTTTCAAAACGAGGAAAAAATGAATGGTTCCGGCAAAAGCTTAAAACAGAAAAAAGGAGAACACTTCCCCTTTAAGGCTTGAATTAGTGATAAAAAAAGATTGATTTTAAATTTAATAATTCCCCCTACCTTTGCAGCCCACAAAAAATTCGTGCCGTAACACGAACATCAGACGGGAAGTATTTTCCCGCAAAAGCAAATGGCCGTAAAAGCCGGATGCCTGAAAACTGAAGGTTCGCCGCCGGTGCGAAGTTTAAAATTATCTTCAGTTTCTATGAAATTATCACAGTTTAAATTCGACCTCCCCCTCAATCTTATTGCACAAAACCCAACCAAAAAGCGTGAAGACAGCCGCATGATGGTGGTACACCGCAAAACAGGCAAGATCGAGGACAGGCATTTCCGTGACATTCTTGAATATTTTGATGACAAGGACGTGTTCGTAGTAAACAACACCAAAGTTTTCCCCGCGCGCATGTACGGTCGCAAGGAAAAAACCGGCGCCAAGATCGAAGTTTTCCTGCTTCGCGAACTGAACAAGCCCAACCGCCTGTGGGACGTTATTGTTGACCCCGCCCGTAAAATCAGGGTAGGCAACAAGCTATATTTTGGTGACAATGATGAACTTGTAGCAGAAGTAATAGACAATACCACAAGCCGCGGACGTACGATTAAGTTTTTGTGGGATGGAACCGATGAAGAATTCCGGGGAATGCTCGACATTCTGGGTGAAACACCGCTACCCCGTTACATCAAGCGCAAGCCCGACGAAACGGATAAAGAACGTTACCAAACCGTTTACGCCAAATATGAAGGCGCTGTAGCAGCCCCAACCGCCGGCCTGCACTTCAGCCGCGAACTGATCAAGCGTTGCGAGATAAAGGGTATCCGTTTTGCCGAAGTTACCCTGCATACAGGTCTCGGCACTTTCCGCCCTATTGAGGTGGAAGACCTGAGCAAACATAAAATGGATGCCGAATACTACCGCATCGATGAAACTGCCGTAAAAATTGTTAATAATGCCAAGGCCGGCAAGCACCGCATTTGTTCCATCGGTACCACAACCATGCGGGCTATGGAAACATCCTTTACGGCTGAAAAACTGCTGAAGCCTTCTGAAGGTTGGACCAATAATTTTATCCATCCTCCTTACGATTTCAGTGTGGCTGACAGCCTTGTTACCAACTTTCACCTGCCCAAAACAAGCCTGCTGATCTTAGGTTGTGCCTTTGCCGGTTACGACCTGATGATGGAAGCATACCAAAAAGCTATTAAAGACAAATACCGCTTCTTCACTTACGGAGATGCCATGTTGGTCATTTAATAACCGGTTATTGATACCCCACTTTTGTAAGAGACTGTTTAAATTTCGTTGCTGGAATTACCCATAGGGTATTTTTGAGCGAAACGAGGCGGATTTTGCAGGCATAGCTGGGGGCCTATGGCGAAAAATCCAACGAAGTTGCAGCCAAAAAGACCCATGGGGAAACCTGTGAATGAATTTTAAACAGTCTCTAAGGCATAGGCGAAAGTTTATGCCTTATTTTTTTTGCCGGAAAACTGATTGTAATCGAGGAAATAAATGAACCGGAAAGTAACCTCATTGCTGTGGGGAGAGGCAAGGGTCTGAATGAGGTTTTCCCCATATTTGGTATAGGCTTTTCCATTGATGTATTCATCGGGGCCGAGGGCATTTTTCCAGGCTACGATCAGGCGGCTGCCAAGCCTGAAGTCCCAGGTAAAAAAGGCATCAAGGTTAAAGGCGTTATAGTTCTGGTCTTTACCTGCAACAAAAGGACGGTCGGTCCACCATCCATCAGGTTGCACATCAAAAAAGGCCACGTAGGTTACCCTGCTCCAATAATGCCTTGCCCTGAAAGTGAGGTTCATACGGGGGGTAAAATTGTATATTCCATTCAGGATTGCCTGATTATTAAGCAGTTCGCGCCGTCCCAATATAGGATCGCCATTTGTTTCCCTGTACGCATATCCAAAATTGCCGGTATCATGCTCACGGTTCCAGTTCAGTTCAAGGCTTAGCTTATTGTTAAACCGATATCGCGCACCGGCCCTTGTGTTAAAATAGGGATCATCATCGATAGGCCCTTCCGCAAAACCACCGCCGTAGCTGATAAAAAGCTTCTTGCGGCTGTCGGTGCTACCCCTTATCCCTGCGTATAAAAACGGTGTGCGGTGAACCATCACCCCCGGTGTTCGCATTTCAAAATAATCATCGCTCCATAAAGCCTGCCCTGAAATATTCAGGCTAACATCCCAGAAATTTTTAAACACGTGTAAAAAATTAGCCCTGTATTCAAGGTTGGTATATGCCAGTGGCTTGAACAGGTTGGTTTGCACCACAGAAACCCGATAGCTCCTGAAGTTGTAGCGTTCGTTCGGCACAAACTGCTGCCAGTTTACAAACGCCTCGGTGGAAACCTCATTGGGTGCAAGTAACAGTCCGAGGTCGTTGGGGTCGTAACGCTCACTCTCAATGTTATTCGTAATGCCCCATTGCCAGTTGCCGCTGACTTTGGAAAAACGATTAACGGTTTTAAACCCATCATAGCCGCCTGTGCTGTCAAATATTTTGCTGTAGTTGGTGGCCGAGTAAAAGTTATAACGGTTTTTTTTGTCGAAAAGCGATATGGCAAATGCGGTTACATTGGCATCCCTTGCAGATCCATTGCGCAGCACATTGGTATTGGTTAAGGAAATGAATGACCGGTTGGTAAGTGCCTGATCCAAAACAACAATGTTGTAATTGGTAAGTGGTTCTGTATCATAATGGATGATTTCTCCATCCGGCGTTTTCATTTCGGCATGCATAGGTGCGCCCACCGCATTAAAAATCCCGATACCAAGGTTGTGCCGGTTCCTTCCGCTAAACTTGGTTGCATTGTACAATCGGGTAATCCCGGGGTTTCGTACCATGGTATATCCCTGTTCATCGGCATACTCCCGTGCATCATAGTAGCCCGACGGCTGTGCACCTACCCTTCGTGAATAAAAAATCCCTGCCTTGTTAAATAGTTCGGTTCCTTCGGTAAAAAACGGGCGGTTCTCCTGGAATTGTATTTCAAATGGTGAAAGGTTGAGTACCACATTATCGCTCACCACCTGCCCGAAATCGGGGATCAGGGTAGCATCGAGTGTAAAGCTTTCGTTTATGCCGTATTTAACATCAAGTCCGCCGCTTTTAAGGATTTCGGTTGTTCGCCCGTCGTTGGTGGGCACTGTTTGAAAACCCGCTGACAGATATGGCAAAAATGAAAGCCTCAAAGGTGGTTTCAGGTTGGCAAGGCCTTTAAGGCTGCCAAACTGATTGACAAATCCGTTGATTTCTGGATTTACCGGATTCCAGTAAGAATTTTCGTTTTCCCGGCGAATAAACCGGTAAAAATTTACGCCCCAATCCTGCTCTGCAGCAGCGCTGAACCGAAGGGACATATAAGGTATCCGCATTTCAACAATCCAGCCATCGGCCACCATGGAAACCCTGCTGTCCCATACGGCATCCCATGAATAATCTGGGTCCGAACGAGAAGGCGAAATCCTCATATCGCTTTGAACATTGGCCGCGGTAACATTAAACTGAAAAGCATTCTGCTTGTCACGATAGGTGTCAAATACCACCCCAAAAACATCGGTATCCTGCATCCGCTCACCATCACGTGGGGTTATTTGCCTCCGGATTAGTGCTGGATCATCATTAAGATGGGCACCCACAAAAATGGCCTGATCCGTATAAACTACCCTTACTTCGGTTTTGCACATGGAAGGTGCGCCAAATTTGGGCTGATTGACAATGAAATTAGTAGCCATTTCAGCTTCCGACCAAACAGCATCATTAAGCCTTCCATCGATAACAGGAGCTTCATTAACCTTCTGCGACCGGATCTCAAGTAACGGGCTTCCGGGCATTGTCCACCCACCCAATACCACCAAAAAATTCAATAGGATGACAAAAGCTGTTTTCACGCAAATAATTGGACGCCAAAAGTAGCAGACATCCTTGCAAATCATATGCAGGATTTATCCAATTGGTCAGGCAAGGCTATTGAATGGCATTCCTTATGAAACCCTAACGGGATTTCCCTCCCCTGTTTACCTGAAGGGTCGATACTTTCTCCTGAAGGCTGTTTACCACATTGGCAAGGTGGTTGATATCCCAAACAGGCTTTTCTACCGGCTTGCTGATCACCATTTTGGCGGCCCACACTTCAGCTATTTCTTCCGGCCTGACGGTATAAGGAGGATAACTTGGATTATCGCTGATCAGTGTCAGGGTACCACCTTTTGATTTTCCGGCAGGTTTGTTGATTCGTTTGTAGACTATGCCATCTGTACGACTGACCACAATGTAAGGCTGATCATTTTTAATGGCATCAAGGTTTTCTACTTTCTCCCCAACCACTACGCTTCCGCTTGGAGTTGGCAGCATACTGTCGCCGATTATTTCGAAGGCACGGTAATCGCCCGGTGCAAGCATAGGAAGTGCAAATGTGTTCAGTTCATCTACAAATTCAGGATCGTTATACCCGGCAAGGTAACCTGCAGCGGCTTTAACCGGAACAAAATGAATGACCGCCCTGTCTTCATTCATCATTTTTAACTTTCTCCGCCTGTCAAGATAACTGCTACCCGCCTGTGACAGATCCTTTAAAAGCAGGTCATCCATGGAAAGCTGAAAGATCTCCATCAGGCCTTCAAGCACATCAATGCGGGGATCGGCACGCTCTTCTTCATAGGCACCTATCAGGGACCGTTTGATTCCCAACTGTTGTGCCATTTCGTCCTGGGTCCATCCGCGCGACTTACGTAAGTGTCGCAAATTTTTTCCTGCAAGGCTCATTACTACTTAATTTGGGCAATAATACTAATTTTTTTGGTCACAAAAATCATTTCACGTAAAAATTTTTTAAAGACCGTTTGACATTTATTTCACATAGCAGGTTATTTACTGTTGTAATTTTACCGCCATGAACAATCTGGATAAGCGGCCTACTATTTTAATAACCAATGATGACGGCGTAACGGCGCCGGGTATACGCAGCCTGATAGAGGCGGTAAAAGATCTTGGGCATATTTTAGTGGTAGCCCCCGATAAACCCCAAAGCGGAATGGGACACGCCATTACCATCGGCCATCCCCTGCGCATGAATCAGGTAAACCTTTTTGAGGGTATTGAATCATGGCAGGTAAGCGGCACGCCGGTTGACTGCGTAAAGCTTGCGGTTGACAAACTGCTGCACCGCAGACCCGACATCTGCCTCAGCGGTATCAATCACGGCGCCAACCACAGCATCAATGTAATTTACAGCGGTACCATGTCGGCTGCCATGGAGGCGTCTATAGAAAGCATCCCTTCCATTGGCTTCAGCCTGATGGATTACAGCATGGAAGCCGATTTTTCGGCTGCACAAAAAGTAGTACGCGAAGTTGTTGAACAGGTCCTTGGCAGCAAACCCGATGAACATTTTCTGCTCAACGTCAATATACCCTCCGTTCCTTATGAATTACTGAGGGGTATTAAAGTTTGCCGGCAGGCCTATGCCAAATACCGGGAAGAATTTGATGAACGCCGCGATCCGCACGGACGCAAATACTATTGGTTAACAGGAGAATTTATTAATATGGATTCGGGAGAAGACACCGATGTTTGGGCATTGCAAAATAATTATGTAAGCGTAGTGCCCGTATCCATCGATTTTACCGATTACAAAACAAAAAACCGGCTGGAAGGCTGGTGGAAAAAAGAACTGACCGCCTGACATGACACAAGAAGAAACAACCACACCTCCATCATCAACAACCGCATGGAAAAGGGATACCCTTTTAAGAGGGTTTATTATGGGATTAATCACACCGGTATTAGCGCTGGTTGTTTATTATTATGCCAAAATCGCTCCCAACAGCTGGTCCGATTTCTTCAAATATCTTGGCATGGAAAAGCGGCTGCTATCAAGCCTTACGGTAATATGCCTGGTTCCCAATATTGCCTTGTTCACATGGTTCATCAACACACACCGCGATCAAACGGCGAAAGGCATTTTTGGAGTAACACTGCTTTTTGCCATTGTTTCGCTGCTGGTAAAGTTTATAGGATAAACCCATGGCAAAAATTTATATGATTGCCGGCGAAGCAAGCGGCGACCTTCACGGAAGCAATTTGGTAAAAGCCATTAAAAATATGGCTCCGTCAACGGATATCCGTTGCTGGGGCGGCGATTTGATGGAAGCTGCAGGCGCAAAGGTGGTAAAACATTTTCGTGACCTGGCCTTTATGGGCTTTGCCGAAGTGGTTATGAACCTTCGAACCATTCTGCGCAACATTGCATTTTGCAAGGAGGATATTTTGCAATACCGGCCCGATGTGCTTGTGCTGATCGATTATCCGGGTTTTAACCTGCGCATAGCAGAGTGGGCAAAAAAGCAGGGGCTTAAAGTGGTGTATTATGTGGCCCCGCAGGTATGGGCATGGAAACCCAACCGGGTAAAAATGATGAAGCAATGCATTGACAAGCAATTGGTGATATTGCCCTTTGAAGAAAAATGGTTTAAGGACAACTGGCAATGGGATGTTACCTATGTGGGCCACCCGCTTACCGATGCAGTGGAACAGTTCACGCCAACCATGCCTTCCTTTAGCAAAAAGCCCATTGTGGCCATATTGCCGGGAAGCAGAAAGCAGGAAATAAAAACAAAACTTCCGGTGATGCTGCAAATGGCAAGCCGTTTTCCGGATCATCAGTTTATCGTTGCCATGGCGCCGGGATTACCTGAAGATTTTTATAACCCTTTTTTGCAGAAACATCCCAATACTTCTGCAGTAAAGGGACTTACTTATGAACTCCTTTCACAAGCAAAAGCCGCCCTTGTTACAAGCGGTACCGCCACCCTTGAAACGGCTTTGTTCGGAGTGCCTGAAGTAGTTTGCTATAAAGGCAACCCCATCAGTTACCAAATAGCCAAAAGGCTTATAAAAGTGCCTTATATTTCATTGGTTAACCTTATCATGGAAAAACAGGTGGTGAAAGAACTGATTCAGGATGAAATGAATGAAAATACCCTCTATAAAGAATTAAACCTGCTGCTGAACAATAACGACTACACCAACACCATGAAAATGCAATACACCTTACTCAGAAACATGCTGACGCAAAAAGGAAGCGCCTCACAGTCGGCAGCAAAGGAAATTTTGCAAATGCTGTAATTTCCTAATTCCTGAGCAACTTAATGGCAAGAATAACCATGGCAACAAGGAACAGGATAATGGAGATGCGGTTAATGCCATGCATGTATTTCATCCACTGTGTGCGATGCTCGTTAGGATCACGCTTGCGGAGGTAGAGGTATTCAGATATCTGACGTAGAATGCTCATTTTCGAACGAATAAGTAATAAAGAACAAAGATCTGAAGGAATTTGTTTTCTCCGGAAATGAAAAAAGACGCCGTTCAGAGCGTCTTTTTTGTTGGCCTACCAGGATTCGAACCTAGACAAACAGAACCAAAATCTGTCGTACTACCATTATACTATAGGCCAGTTCCAACCACACCTTTCGGTTTTGGGAGTGCAAAAATAGGGGTGTAGAAAATGAAGTCCAAAAAAAATTTATTTAGCCCGTTTTACTCCTTAAAAAGTGTTTTCAGACTTATCCCAGAAATATCCTGCGGCTTATTTTGGACATTTACCGATGATAGATATTCCATTTCGCCGGTTAATAGTACTAAATGCATTACCTCGGCAGAATCACTCGTATTCAGTTTTTTCATTTTTTCAGACAACAAAAAAAATTGAAGGGAGAACAACTATTCCATTATTTTGCTATTAAAATTTCAATGCATGGATTTTTTCAAAATAAACCCTCTATTCCTGATTGTCGCAACCTTAATACCCGTTTTAGCAAAAACACAGCCGATCATAAGCAACTTTACACCAACAAAAGGAAGTGTAGGTACATTAATAAAAATTGAAGGAAACAACTTAAATAATCCCAGTGCCATAACCATTGGAGGTGTTCCTGCGATACAAATCAGTAATACAGGATCATTATTGGTAGCAATGGTAATGCCAGGCGCAAGCACAGGAGAAGTAATCATAACAACAACGGAAGGAACGTCAATTGGTAATGGAATTTTTTCAGTGGAAAAAAATCAGCCACCTAACACACAACAAGGCGGCAAACTGGTAGGTACGGGAGCCGTAGGTGGAGCCTGGCAAGGCTATTCGGTAGCACTTAGCGCTGATGGAAACACTGCCATAATGGGTGGGCCCGAAGATGCCGGACGATCAGGTGCCGCATGGGTATATAACCGGAATGGGGTTTTATGGTCCCAACAGGGAAATAAATTATTGGCATCAGACAAGAGTGGCATAAGCCTTTCAGGGATCTCTGTGGCTTTAAGTGCAGATGGGAATACAGCCATCATTGGGGGCATGCAGGATAACACCTCTGCAGGTGCCGTGTGGATATTTAAACGAAATGGCGGGGTATGGACACAGCAAGGGAACAAATTGGTTGGTAACGGAGTAATTGGAAATGCTCGCCAGGGGATTTCGGTGGCTCTGAGTGCCGATGGAAATACTGCCCTTGTTGGCGGATATTTTGACGATGGCGCGAAAGGAGCAGCGTGGATTTTTTCGCGCAATGGAGGTGTATGGACACAGCAGGGAAATAAATTAGTGGGTACTGGAGCCACAATACAAGCGTTGCAGGGTATCTCAGTAGCCCTGAGCGCTGATGGTACCACTGCCCTGGTGGGTGGTATGGGAGATGCCAATTATACCGGCGCTGCATGGGTATTTACCCGTATGGGCAGTACATGGAAACAACAAGGGGATAAATTAGTGGGAACAGGTGCGGCAGGTAATGGGTCACAGGGCAGTTCGGTGGCAATTAGTGCAGATGGAAACACAGCCATCATTGGCGGAAATAGTGATAATGGTTTTTCCGGAGCTGCCTGGGTATTTACCCGAACAGGTGGTATATGGACACAACAAGGAAATAAAATAGTCGGGACGGGGGCTTCAGAAATTGCCCGACAGGGTAGCGCGGTAGCTTTGAGTGCCGATGGGAACACCGCCCTAATCGGGGGATTTAATAATAATAATGGCATCGGTGCCACCTGGGTATTTACACGAACAGGAGAAACATGGACTCAAAATGGTGTCAAGTTAGTGGGAACGGGAGCAAATGGCCCTTCCGGCCAGGGAATTTCGGTTGCCTTAAGTGCAGATGGAACTACCGCAATGGTTGGCGGAAACACGGATAATGAATATGCCGGTTCTGCATGGGTTTTTACCCATGTCCCTCCAATAATTTATACTTTTTCGGGATCCGGCAATTGGGACCTTTCATCCAACTGGACGGGAAACCAAGTACCCCCTTCAATCTTACCAGCCAATGCACAAATCATCATAAATCCCGTTGGGTCTGAAGAATGTATACTCAATGTACCGGTAACAGTTCCTTCGAATGCAAGTATTATGGTTTCTCCCGGAAAGATTTTCCGGATTATGGGAAATCTCATTGTTACTCAGTAAACCTTTTAGCTTTCAATAATTTTTAAAAGATGAAATTCCTTTCCTGACCATGATTAAGAGCCATTGATTTCCTTCAAGAATTTCAGCTATGTAGGAATACCGGCGAAAAATAATCACCCAGCGTATCAGAAAATATATTCTTCGGCAGGTCTTATTGCTACAATCAGCGAAAGAAACATTGGAGGAAGTAAAGTAACAAAGCCCTTTACTATTTTCGCCCCCCAATGTTACCTGTATCATGGCTTGAAGAAACTTTTATTTTGCACCCCCATCGTTGTATGTATTGGGAGAAGGAAAAAACCCTCATCATTTCAGACCTTCATCTTGGTAAAACAGGTCATTTCAGAAAGGAGGGCATTGCGGTGCCACAGCAGGTTTTTCAACAAGACCTTCAAAGGCTTTTTGACACCATCCATTATTTTAACCCGCGCGAAATTTTACTTACGGGCGACCTGTTCCACAGCCGGAGCAACCTTGAATGGGATTGGTTTGCCCGTTGGCGGAAGGAACTGACTACCGCAACCATCACGCTCGTTTTGGGCAACCACGATAAAGTAACTGCTCGGGTGGCAGAAGACCTGAACATGAATGTTTTTGAAAAGGTGGAAAAAGCAGGGTTGATGTTTGTGCACAATGCCCATGATGTTCCAAACCCGGAAGATCAGGTTAAAGGGATTATCTGCGGTCATGTTCACCCGGCGGTAAAAGTAGCTACCGGCATCCGGCAATCT
>JALOMX010000269.1 GCA_025455245.1 Chitinophagaceae bacterium | reverse complement strand
TTTCTCCAAAGGAAAATCGCCCCTGAAATGCAATTGCTCCCTGGCTATTTCATGTCCTACGGGCATAAATTCATTAGTTGACGCATTACTTATGGTAGCATACAGGTTCAAAAAGTATTCAGCACCTGGTTCTGCTGTCAAAGATGGCAACGTTAAAGTTACATCGGTTTCTTTATGTGGAGCAAGCTGAACAGAAAAAGTTCCACTTTCAGTTTTTACACCATTGCGCATCAGTTCCCACCTGAAATTGTATTGATCAAGGTTGGTAAAGTCATAGAGGTTGCTGATGGTGATGATACCGGCTGCGAGGTCTTTTGCTTTGAATTCAATTTTTTGATATACCTTTTTTACTTCATATAAACCGGGATGAGGTGTACGGTCGGCAGCTACAAGTCCATTGGCACAAAAGTTTTCATCGTTATAAAGCATATACCCGCCAAGATCGCCGCCATAGGCCCAATAAGTACGGCCATCAGGAGTTTGTTTCTTTATGCCCTGATCAACCCAATCCCAGATAAATCCGCCCTGCATATGCCGGCTGTTTCTGATGATATCAAAATATTCCCTGAAGTTTCCGTTACTGTTGCCCATAGCATGGGAATACTCGCACATGATATAAGGCCGCGTTTTGGTGTTATCCTCAGCATATTTTTTCATATCCCGTATCCTTGGATACATCGGGCAAACTATGTCGGTATTTTCATTTTCCCCGGCTTGTTCAAACTGCACAGGCCTTGTATTGTCGCGTTGTTTTATCCATTTATATGCATCGTAAAAAACCGGACCATTACCACACTCATTGCCAAGGCTCCAAATGATTACAGACGGATGGTTTTTATCGCGTTCTACCATGCGGCGATGCCTGTCAAGGTGAGCTTCGGCCCATTCCGGACGGTAGGCTACATGCACTGATTTGTCAAAACTTCCCTGCAACTCGGCGCCCATACCATGGCTTTCTATATTCGCTTCATCCACTACATAAAATCCATATTCATCGCAGAGTTTGTAAAACAAAGGATCATTGGGATAATGCGATAAGCGGATAGCGTTGATATTGAATTGCTTCATCAGGCGAAGGTCCTTTATCATCAACGCACGTGTGGTTACATGGCCTTCAACCTCATCGTGCTCATGCCTGTTTACACCATGTACATAAGTTGCTATTCCATTTACGAGCAATTGTGCATTTTTGATTTCAATAGTGCGGAAACCAATTCTTGCTCCTGTATAATTCAATGGCTCACCTTTTTCATTTTTGAGTGTTATGATGCAATCGTAAAGGTTGGGAAATTCGGCGCTCCATTTCAATGGATTTACCACAGTACCTTTAAAATTCAGGACCGGTAGGGTTTCTCCCGTGGCTGAAAACTTTTGTTCCTCACTGAAAAGGATTTTGCCTTGCTTGTCTGTGATAGCCACAGATACCGAACCCTTTTGCAATGAGGCACCCTCAAACTTCCTGAGTATTACTTCAGCACTGAATAATCCGTTTTTATACTGCGCATCCAATCCTGCTTTCAAAAAGAAATCCCAGATGGTTACTTTGGGCATGGCGTAGATAAAAACATCCCGTTCAATACCACTCATGCGCCAAAAATCCTGGTCTTCCAGATAGCTGCCATCGTGCCAGCGAAACACCTGCACTGCCAGCAAATTACTGCCTTTGCGCAGGTATTTGGTAATATTAAATTCAGCGGCTGTTTTTGAAACCTTGCTCATGCCCACTTTCTGCCCGTTAACATACACAAAGGCGCATCCCGTTATGCTGCCAAAATGAAGCAGCACTTCCTGCCCTTCCCAGGCATCGGGCACGCTAAATTCTTTGCGATAGGTGCCTACCGGATTATCATTGCCTACAAACGGCGGATTCCTGGGAAAGGGATATATGATATTGGTATAAATGGGTGTACCATATCCTTTCATCTCCCAATTGGAAGGAACGGGAATATCATTCCAGGCCGAAGTGTTTACCTTTTCGCTGTAAAAATCAACAATCCTTTCTGCAGGGGTGGCAGCATACACAAATTTCCAGGTGCCGTTCAGCGATTTATAAAATGGCGAGCTGTTGTAGTCATCTTTCTTTGCATCCGCGGCATTGGCATACAGCATAAAGGATGCATGCGGTTGTTCCTTGTTTACTTCAATCAGTGTTGGATTTTCCCAATCGTTATTGGCACTTTGCGCTATGCAGATTTGTGCAGTAAAAAGCATGGTCAATGCCGGCAATATCAATCGTTTTCTCATTTTTACTCAATTTCAATGTACAACTTATCTGCCCTGATCCCTGGATAAGCCAATACGGTTATTTCATTTCCTTATAATGCACTTCACTCAGGCTCCTCAGTTTTTCAGCGGCCCATTCAGGTGTGATGTCCCTTTGCGGATTGGCGAGCATTTCATAACCCACCATGAATTTTTTTACCGTGGCGCTACGTAACAATGGCGGGTAAAAATGCATGTGAAGGTGCCATTCGGGATGATCTCCATCATTTACCGGTGCCTGGTGAATACCGGCAGAATAGGGGAACGAAATATTAAAAAGGTTATCATATTTCGCAGTAAGTTTTTTCATGATTGAAGCAAAAGCAAATCTTTCTTCATCAGAAAGCTGAGTAATATTCTGCACATGCCGCTTGCTTACGATCATGGTTTCGTAAGGCCATACCGCCCAAAAAGGAACCAATGCCACAAAATGTTCATTTTCCAGAACAATGCGGTCACCTTGTTTTAATTCCAGTTGCATGTAATCACCCAGCAGGCTTCGGCTTTTTTCTTCGAAATACTTTTTTTGCTGAACTGTTTCTTTATACAGTTCAAGAGGCAGCGAATCCTGTGCCCAGATTTGTCCATGCGGGTGAGGGTTTGAACATCCCATAATCTCACCCTTGTTTTCAAATATTTGAATGGACTTAATGGATGGATCACTTGAAATAGAAGTAAATTCTTCAGCCCACAGGTCGATAACCTTTTTAATACCTTCAACCGGCACAAGCGGTAGGGTAAGGCTGTGGTCAGGCGAAAAGCTGATAACCCTGCAAATACCTTTGGCACTTTTTGCTTTCAACAAGCCTGCAACATCCATACCACCCTCAGGGGTATCAATGAGCAGCGAACTAAAGTCGTTGGTAAAAACAAATGAGTCAGCATATACCGGATTCTGACTGCCATCGGCCCGCTTGTTGCCCGGGCACAAATAACAGTTGGGGTCATAAACAGGGCGGTCATCTGCCGGCAAGGTTTCCACCTTTCCCTGCCAGGGCCGCTTAGTGCGGTGGGGCGATACCAATATCCAGTCGCCGGTAAGAATATTGTACCGGGTATGCGAATGTTCTTTTACATCAAACATGGTAAAGAAAATTTTTCATTTGGCATGTCAGGAACAAATGTAAAGTGGGACCAAATGCATGCAGGGGGCAAATTGCATTAAAATGGGGGTAAATTCAGCCAAAATCCATGATTTGGATAGAATTATGTTACAATAGAAAAGATGTAAGAGCCTGAAAAGAAATCAGGGGCTATTTTGCCTGCCTCCGCTTCAACTCTTGCTCTGCATAGCCAAAAGCCTTCTTCATCATATCGGTCTTGCGGAATTCATATTTGTTCCGGATATTTTCTTCTTCATTGGCAATCACGAGCATCATGCCATCAATGGCCCTTGCAGCAATAAAATCGGTGAGGTTGGTTTCCAGTTTTTGCCGCGTAAAAGGTATAGCATTATAAGCCGCAGCAAGCCGCTGATAATCGCGGTCGGCACCTTCTATCTTCACCGTGCTATCAACAATAGGGCGAAAAGCGGACATCAGCATGGTTTGATTGGTCCGTTTAAAATAATCGGTTGCGGCATGAGGATTATCGGTCACCAGGATGTTGATCGCATCCTTTACGGTAAGCTGTTTGATGGAATTGATAAACATGGGTTTTGCTGCAGTAACGGCACTGCCCATAGCCCGTGTCAGTTTACCCGTAGCCTGATCAATTACCTGCCCAAG
>JALOMX010000268.1 GCA_025455245.1 Chitinophagaceae bacterium | reverse complement strand
GTTATTGTTCTACAAATGAAACCACACTCATAGATGGGATGGCATACGTAAAACTATTGTTTACTACAGAAATTGGACTTCCCTGTGAGGCATTGGCTGTGGGAGAAGTAAGATACGGTACAAAAGAATTGGCAGTTGTATTCTGAAGAACAATTTTCTGACGTAATTCCCTTACTGAAGTGTTAATTACCACCACAACCTTTTTACCGCTATTATTATAGGCTGAAACCAAAAGGTCATTCCTGGAATTGGCTGATGTTCCCATGCGGATTGCTCCATCCCTGATAAATCTTGCAAATTGTGAGATAAAGAAACCTCTCTTGGTAACCTGACCATCCTGTCCGATGGGTCCGTAAAATCTTTTTCCATACCACCAGAAGTAAGCACTGAAATTTGCTTTGGTAAGACAATTATGGATTTCAACCGCTGTACTCAAATTGGAAGTATGGGTTATGTTGGTATCAAGGTGTTCGGTCATCCATATCTCCTTATTATTGGAACGAATAAGCGGATTGTCTACAATTCCTCCTCCATAAATATGTGTTGAGAATAGGTCGGTATTGGCCACTGCACCCGGATCATTCAATATCGTATTCATGTAGTTTTGGTTATTGTTTACAAGGTCGGCCGCCATTAACCTTGTTGCTGTAACCTGATTACCAAAATTTTTAAGGAAATCACGCATCTGTTCACCTGTCCATACACAACCCTCATATGTTGGATTATAATCCGGCTCATTTTGAACGGAAATAGCATACAACGGAGCACCATTTGACGCCATAAAAAGAGCGAAATCATTCAGGTATTTGGCGTATGCTGCGCTGCTATCGGCAATCAGGTTCCCACCAATTAAACTGTTATTCGTTTTAAAACGGGCAGGAGGCGTCCATGGACATGCAATAATTTTTCCTCCTCTTTTAATTACTTCTTTGCTGTAATTTAATTCTGTTTCCCTCCAACTATCATCAGTGCCAACCCTGATCCGCAAAAAGTTCAATCCTACCTGTCCATCTCCGGTTCCAAATAGTCTATCAAATTCAGCCGGTATTATGGCTGTTGTTGATGGTGGATTAAAGGCTGTGGCGCATCCAAATCCCCTGATGACCTGATGATTTTCATTTCCCTGAATAATGATTTCGGCATCTGTAACAACTACGGGTGTTCCGCCCGAAGAACTCCCTGAATTATTGTTCTTTGAACAGGATAGGAATTGAAGTGAAACGAAAATGAAGGCGTATAATACCCCGACAGGCAATGTTTTTATTTTGTTGGTTGCCATGTTCAATGATTAAATTAGTTCGTCCAAAAGCCAGGTATGCCAATCCAAATAGAGCTCATTGTAACGTAAATGGTTTTGTGGCTCAATTATTTTGAGGCATGATAAACCCTTCCCTAAATCATGTTCATCAAATAATCCTGCTCCTATCCCGGCTCCCAATGCTGCCCCAACCGATCCATCAGCGTTGTACAATTCCACCGGAACATTTAATACGTCCACAAGTGACTGTGCAAACACATCGCTTAAAAACATGTTGGCTTTTCCTGCCCTGATAAGGGTAGGTGTCATGCCATTTTCACGCATAATATCAAACCCATATCTGAATGCAAATGCAACACCCTCTTGTGCTGCACGATAAAAATGGGCTGTATGATGAATATTAAAGTCCCATCCCTTGATTTGTGCTCCCGTTGTTTTATTGCCAAGCATTCGTTCCGCTCCGTTACCAAATGGAAGTATTTTTAAACCATTGCTTCCTGCTTCAATTCCTCCGGCTTCGGCATTGATTGAAGCGTAACCAAGGGTATTTCCTGTGAGTTGGCGAATAGATTTATTGAGGATACCGCAACCATTGATGCAAAGTAAAACACCAATCCGGGGATCTTGTGCATGGTGATTTACATGGGCAAAACTGTTGATCCTGCTTTGCTGATCAAACACCAGTCTATCAGCCACTCCATAAATTACACCGCTTGTACCTGCCGTAGCTGCTACTTCACCGGGACGCATTACATTTAATGATAACGCATTGTTGGGTTGATCCCCTGCTTTATAGGTTACAGGTATTCCGGTTTTTAACTGAAGTTCATCTGCAATTTTTCCGCTGATGAATCCGTGTGGGCTGAATAGCGGTTGTATTGCAGGAATTAATGATTTATCAAAACCAAAGAAGTCCATTACTTCTTGAGACAATCCATTGGTTTCAAAATTCCAGAAAATTCCTTCTGAAAGGGCGCTGACCGTGGTTGTACATTCACCCGTAAGCCTGAGGGCAATGTAATCCCCGGGAAGCATGATTTTTTTTATACGGTCATATATCTCCGGTTCGTTTTCTTTAACCCATGCAAGTTTTGCAGCAGTAAAGTTGCCCGGGGAATTAAGCATGCACCTGAGTGATACATCCTCGCCAATTGCATGAAAAGCCTTTTCACCATAAGGAACTGCCCGGCTGTCGCACCAGATAATGCTGTTACGTACAGGAGTATCCGTTTCATCAACTGCCACAAGGCCATGCATTTGATAAGCTATTCCAATAGCGCCAATGTCTGCAGGTGAATAATGACCCGTTGCATGCGCCTTCAGGATGGCTTGTTTTACATAAAGCCACCATTGTTCAGGGTCTTGTTCGGCCCATCCCGGCACGGGCGCTATAATAGGCGCTTCCGTGTCGGGAAATTGTGCCGAGGCTAAAGTTTGTTGTGTAGAAGCATCTACTACTGATACTTTAACTGAGGAGGTTCCAAGATCTATTCCAAGCAAAAGCATACATTATTCCTCCGTTGCAAATCCTGTCTAAATATGTCTGTTAATAATTAGTTCGAACAATTCCTGTTTGCCGCTGATGCATTCGGGTTCGCCTTCTTCAGCAGCAATATTGCGCAGGTCTTCAAGGCATAGTTTACCTGCTTCAAATGCTGCGCCGTTTCCACTGTCAAATGAAGAATAGCGGTCGTGCCGTAGCTTACGGTATGGGCTTGACGTCAAAATCTTATCTGCAATTACAAGCGCCCTTGCAAATGCATCCATACCACCAATATGGGCATAAAACAGATCAAGCACATCCGTACTGTTTCTGCGTATTTTAGCATCAAAGTTTATGCCTCCACCTGCAAAGCCACCGCCTTCCAGTATGATGAGCATAGCTTCCACAAGCTCGTTGATATTGTTTGGGAACTGATCGGTATCCCAACCGTTTTGATAATCGCCCCTGTTTGCATCCATGCTACCCAACATACCATTGTCAACCGCTACCTGCAATTCATGTTGAAAGGTATGGCCTGCGAGTGTGGCATGATTTACTTCGAGGTTCAGTTTAAAATCATCGGCTAATCCGAAGTGACGGAGAAAACCAATAACGGTTTCTGCATCATAATCGTATTGATGCTTGCTTGGTTCACAAGGCTTAGGTTCAATAAAGAAAGTTCCTTTAAAACCATTGGCCCGTGCATAATCTTTTGCCATGTGCAGGAAACGCGCAAAATGTTCTTTTTCGCGCTTCATATTGGTATTTAATAAACTCATGTACCCTTCACGACCACCCCAGAAAACATAGTTTTCGCCGTCCAATGCTATGGTAGCATCAAGGGCTGCTTTTACCTGAGCTCCGGCATGCGCAACCACTGCAAAATCAGGATTGGTAGAAGCGCCGTTCATATACCGGCGGTGTGAAAACAGGTTAGCCGTTCCCCAAAGTAATTTTACTCCGGTAGCTGCCTGTTTTTGTTTGGCATGATCAACGAGTGCCTGAAGTCTGCGTTCGTTAGTTGCCACATCATTTCCATAATCCACAACATCTACATCATGAAAACAATAATAAGGTAGTTTGAGCTTGGTTATAAAATCAAAAGCCGCGTCCATTTTTTGTTTGGCCCTGTCAACCGGGTCTGCTGTTTGATTCCATGGGAACAAATGGGTAGGTCCGCCAAACGGGTCGCTTCCATCGCCGCAAAATGAATGCCAGTATGCACATGCAAAGCGAAAATGTTCTTTCATGGTTTTGCCTGCAACAACCCTGTTT
>JALOMX010000267.1 GCA_025455245.1 Chitinophagaceae bacterium | reverse complement strand
CTCACTATTCACTACTCACTATTCACTACTCACTACTCACTACTCTCTACTCTCTACTCTCTACTCACTACTCTCTATTCACTAAATGACTTTTATGAAAGAAATTCTCGACAATCTCGGCATTGGCTCCTTAAACAGGGGAACCTCCACCGGAAGTAACTGGCTGATTACCAATGGTTCGCCACTTGATTCTACCTCTCCGGTTGATGGTAACCTAATTGGTTCTGTAATGCAAACAGACCGGGCAAGCTATGATGTAGTGGTATTGAAAGCAAAAGAAGCTTTTACCGAGTGGCGCCAATGGCCTGCCCCGCGCCGTGGCGAAATTGTAAGACAGATTGGCGAAGCGCTTCGCGCCAAAAAAGAAGACCTTGGTAAACTGGTTAGCTACGAAATGGGAAAAAGCCTGCAGGAAGGTTATGGCGAGGTGCAGGAAATGATTGATATCTGCGATTTTGCCGTTGGCCTTAGCCGGCAATTATACGGACTGAGCATGCACAGCGAACGCCCGCTCCACCGCATGTACGAACAATGGCATCCGCTTGGGGTGGTAGGCATCATCAGCGCCTTTAACTTTCCGGTGGCCGTGTGGAGCTGGAATAGCATGCTTGCCCTTGTTTGCGGCGATGTATGCATCTGGAAACCTTCGGAAAAAGCACCCTTATGCGGGGTGGCCTGCCAAAAAATCATCCAGGAAGTGTTTGAAAGCAATGTTGTACCCGAAGGGGTTAGTTGCCTGGTACAGGGTGGCCGCGAATTGGGCGAATGGATGGCAGCCGACGAAAACCTTCCCCTGATAAGTGCCACCGGAAGTACCCGCATGGGTAAAGCCGTAGGTGCCCGGGTAGGCGAACGTCTTGGCCGCAGCCTGCTTGAACTTGGAGGAAATAATGCCATCATAATCAGTAAGGAAGCAGACCTTAACATGTCGCTGATTGGTTGTGTTTTTGGCGCCGTAGGTACGGCAGGCCAACGGTGTACCTCTACAAGAAGACTGATTATTCAGGAAGAGGTGTATGAAAGTTTTACCCAAAAACTGGTGGCTGCCTATGGCCAATTAAAAATTGGCAACCCGCTTGATGAAAAAAATCATGTGGGGCCACTGATTGACAGGGATGCCGTGGCCAATTACCTGCAGGCCATTGAGGCCTGCAAAAAACAAGGGGGTACTTTCCTGGTGGAGGGTGGGGTTTTAAGCGGCGAAGGCTTTGAATCGGGTTGCTATGTAAAACCTTGTATTGCTGCCGTACATCCGGGAATGGAGGTCGTACAAACTGAAACCTTTGCACCCATATTGTATGTAATGAAATACCATTCCATTGAAGAAGCTATCCGCATGCAGAATGAAGTACCACAGGGTCTTTCTTCGGCCATAATGACCCTTAACCTCAGGGAAGCAGAGTTGTTTTTAAGTGCTGCGGGAAGCGATTGTGGCATAGCCAATGTAAATATTGGTACAAGCGGCGCCGAAATTGGGGGTGCATTTGGCGGCGAAAAAGAAACCGGCGGTGGACGGGAAAGCGGCAGCGATGCATGGAAAAATTATATGCGAAGGCAAACAAATACCATCAACTATGGCAATAAACTGCCGCTTGCACAGGGTATTCAGTTTCATTTGGGATAATGAAGGAAGACCATTTTAAATAAGAAATTTAGTTAAAATATTACACCATTGCTTTCCCGAAATGATTTTGGGACCATTTTTGCATCTTATGACGATTATGCGCTTCCCCATTTCTACCATTATTGTTATTGGAATTTTTAGTATTCAGGCCATTGCCCAAAAAAATTACACGCCTGCAGGCTGGCATCTGATGGATAAAGCAACCGATGGCTACCATGGCATTTCACTTGAAAAAGCTTATCAACTGGTAAAGAATAAAAAGCCTGTTACGGTAGTGGTAGGGGTTATTGATGGCGGAACTGATACCACCCATGAAGACTTAAAGGAAGTACTGTGGAGGAATATCCGAGAAATACCGGGCAATGGAAAGGATGATGATGGCAATGGATACGTGGACGATGTGTATGGGTGGAACTTTTTGGGTAATGCCAACGGCCAAAACATTGGCAAAGAAAATATTGAGGCCATCAGGCTTTACCATGTTATGAAGGATGATTTCGAAAATAAGCCGATTGATCCTGCTACGCTTACCAATGAACAAAAGGAACAATATGCCATTTGGAAGAAAATTGAAGAAAAACTGAATGTATCAGCCGAAGACAGAATGAATTTCAGGCTGATACAGGCAACCGCCAAATCACTTGAAAAGCAGGATTCTGTTTTACAGGAAATCATTGGTAAAAAGGAGTACACCCTGGAGGAACTGGAAAAAACGGTACCCACAACTGACCTGTCAAAAAGAGCTAAATTTAACTTCCTCAGAACCGCACAACTACTAGAATTTGAGCCGGATAAAACAAATGTAGAAATATTTGAAGACCTGAATGGCTACCTAAGTATGCAGGAAATGCTGCTGACAGCCAAAGAAAAACCCCTGAATAACTACCGTGCCATTATAGGCGATAATCCAACAGATATTAATGACCGCTTCTATGGAAATAACGATGTTATGGCTACAGATGCCAAACATGGTACACACGTTGCGGGAATTATTGCCGCAGTTCGCAACAATGGAAAAGGAGGTGATGGAGTGGCAAACAATGTAAAAATTCTTACTGTAAGGGCTGTTCCGGATGGAGACGAATATGATAAAGATGTTGCCCTTTCCATACGCTATGCAGTGGATAATGGCGCAAAGGTGATCAACATGAGTTTTGGAAAGGAATTCAGTCCGAATAAACCATTTGTTGATGCTGCCATAAGGTATGCGGCCGAAAAAGATGTGCTGCTTGTGCATGCAGCCGGAAACGATTCTAAAAATATTGATGAGGGGGATAATTTTCCTACCGCCATTCTTGGAAATAATACCCGGGCAGACAATATGATTACCATAGGGGCAAGCGGCGATTCTTCGATTAAATCGGGTATGATTGCACCGTTTACCAATTTTGGCAAATCCACCGTACACCTGCTTGCACCGGGAGTGAAAATTTACAATACGGTACCTGCCGGCAACCGGTATACCTTTTTAGAAGGCACGAGCATGGCTGCCCCGGTGGTTAGCGGAATAGCGGCATTGATCCGCGGATATTACCCGGAACTGAATGCGACAGAAGTAAAACGGATATTAATGGAATCATCAGACCGGAGCCTCTCCAAGGAAAAGTTTGATGAACCAGGCTCTGAAAAAAATAAGAAAATTCCGATGGCCGATTTATGTGCAAGCGGTGGAATTGCCAATGCATACACTGCCTTGCTGCTAGCAGAAAAAGTATCATCTGAAAAATTAAAAAGAGCTCCCCTTCAAAAATAATATTTTAAAATATGGCACGACCACAACCGGGTGAATTTGGAAGTTTTTACCAGGTCTATATTCAAAAAGTTCAGGGAGATGAGGTAGTTGCTGTATTGGAAAACTCCTGGAAACCATTAGAAAACTGGCTTTCTTCGCTTGAAAACGTTGAACTGCAGCATGCCTATGCACCTGGCAAATGGACCATTGCACAGGTTTTGCAGCATATGATTGATACCGAAAGAGTATTTGCCTACCGGGCAATGTGCATCGGCAGGGGCGAAAAACAGCATTTACCCGGTTTTGATGAAAATGAATATGCCCATGCAGCACCTGCAGCAAACAGGAAGCTGAAGGGACTTGCCGAAGAACTGCTCACCCTTCGTAAAGCCTCCATTATCCTTTTCAGAAGTCTCGATAAGGAAAATGCCATTAGCCGGACAGGTACAGCAAGCGGAAAAATGATTACCGTAAATGCCCTGGGGTTTATTATGACAGGGCATGTTTTGCATCATATTGACATCATTAAGCATCGTTACCTCAATTGATGAACTTTTTATAAAATTATCCCTTAATTTATCAGGAATTTGGTTTAATTTTAAGGTTGAAAAGCGCTTCTGCTCTTCAACAGTTCTTTTTAAACCATATGAGATGAAAAAGAAGCT
>JALOMX010000022.1 GCA_025455245.1 Chitinophagaceae bacterium | reverse complement strand
CCCTGGTACTGGTAGTTGTTTTGCGCACCACCAAAGGCCTTACTACTTAGTGCCGCTATTTTTAGTCCGTACGCATAATAATGATTCTCTTCGAGAATTCTCCCATGGTCATGCCGAACCTTAAAGTCATCAAAGAATACCGGTTCTTCACTCTCGTTGGAGAGGAATACCATCACATATCCATTCTTTGGCACCCTGATATTTGAAAGAACTAACGGCGCCACACCATTACCGGCGTTTAATACCCGCAACTGTTGGCTGGCCTCAGGTACAAATGTAAACCTTTCATCAAAGAACACGACATTTAAATACGCTCTTTCCCAGCAACGTCTCCCCGACCCAAGAAGGGGGACGTTGCGTATAAATCCACGATACTTTATTTTTACACCATGCCAACCCGCAAGACGATTCCATATAGTCACGGCGTATTTTCAATTACATTCACTTGTGCGGGATGGCTACCGCTTATTGAAATGGTGAATGGTTACGATTTAGTTTACCATTGGTTTGATTTATTAAAAATGCAAGGTCATAAAATCAATGGTTATATAATCATGCCGAACCATGTTCATGTAATGATAACTTTTGTTCAAACAGATATATCCATCAATACGATTGTAGGAAACGGTAAGCGGTTTATGGCTTATGCCATAGTTGAAAGATTGGAGAAAATGGGGGCTACTGAAATCCTTGCTCAATTAGCAAAACGCGTTGAACCGGGCAGGTTGGCAAAGAATAAACAACATGATGTGTGGGAACTTTCTTTTGACTGGAAATTGTGCACTTCAGAAGCCTTTATGAAGCAAAAGCTGGATTATTACCATATGAACCCCTGTAGAGGAAAATGGTGTTTGGTTGCATCTCCGGTTGATTATGTACATAGTTCTGCTTACTTTTATCAAACGGGAAAGCAAGGGATTTATCCTGTATTTAATTACCGGGAGGTTGTTGATATGGTATTCAAAAAGGAATAATTCAGGGCAGACGCAACGTCCCCTTCCTTCGTCAGGGAGACATTGCTTAAAACCCTCGGTACCGGGCTTGAAGAATTGGTGTATGATTACAATATCCGAGGCTGGCTGCTTGGGGTAAACCGGGCTTTTGTTACCAACGAAAATATCGGAGCGCCTGTTGCCGGCAAATGGTTTGGCTTTGACCTCGGATATGATAAAACCAACAATGCATCCGGCAACGGGTATCTCGCTGCACAATACAATGGCAACATTTCGGGCCAAAGCTGGCGCAGCGCCGGCGACAATGTAGCCCGTCAGTTCCGGTATAGTTACGATGTAGCCAACCGGCTGATGAATGCCGACTTTGTGCAGAATAAAGGAAGTGGATGGAATAAGGACTTTAATTACGACAGTAAGATGGGCGATGGCAATCCTGCCAACCCCAACAGCGCTTACGACCTGAATGGTAATATTATAGCCATGAAACAATGGGGCTGGACGATTTCACAGCCGCAGGCTATGATCGACAATATGCAATATACCTATTCCAATTATTCCAATAAGTTGATAGCGGTAATGGATCAGGTGAACGAACCATATAAATTGGGTGATTTTGACAACAGAAATGTTGCCGTTGATTTGGAAGGCTTTGGTGTAAACCCGCCTTCAGGACTTTCATTGGTAAATAATGACGGGTACAACAGTTCCACTCAATTGATCAGCAATGCTACCAACAACTTTACGGTTGAGCTTTGGGTAAAACCGACCACAACACATCAGATTGATGGTCAAAGCCAATCGGGGTTTGGTGGCGTATCGGGCCAAAAGTTTGTAATAGACCCTGTTTGGGGCGGCACCGAAGGCAGTATAGCAGGCATGGGCATATCGGTAGGGACCAATGGTGTAAGTGTTTATGAACATGCAGATTCTTACATGCCTGCCCTATTGGTATGGATGGGTAGCCTTACAGCATGGACACACATAGCAGTGGTATATGAAAACAAAACCCCGAGGTTATACGTAAATGGAATATTGGTTAAAACCGGGCTTCAAAGCCTGAAGAGTTCGGTACGACCTGGTACTTTAGTAGCAAGTGGTATTTACGGCACCATGACTGGAGAAGTAGATGAAGTTAGGGTATGGAGTACTGTAAGGAGTGTTGCCGAAATTCAGGAGAATATGCAAAAAAGTGTTGCTTCCCCGCAAACCCATTTAGCTGCTTACTGGCCCATAAGGCCTTATGGTAACGGTACAACCCTTGAGGACCTGAGTGGTAATAATTATCATGTCGCATTAAACAACTACACTACCGGTAATTTTGGTGGAAATGGTGCCCCCTTGCAACCCGCTGCAGCATATAAGTATGATGGAAATGGAAACCTTATACTGGATAAAAATAAAGGTATCAGCAATATTGTGTACAACCATCTCAACCTGCCGCAGGTCATTTCAATTGTAAAAGAAGACGGAACCCCAAAGGGTGAAATTACCTATGTCTATGATGCCGCCGGAGTAAAGCTGAAAAAAACGGTGACAGAACACGGGGTAACCATTGGAACCGCTACCAATATAACGGTTATCACCACTACCGATTACGTTGGTGGAGCGGTATACGAAACCAAAACCTACCAACCAATTCCTTCGGGGTATGCCAATTACCAGATGCAGCTACAATTTACAGGGCACGAGGAAGGCAGGCTTCGCGCAACGCGCTCTACACCCGATGCGCCTGTTGATAATCTTGTGTACGATTACATGCTGAAGGACCATCTTGGCAATGTAAGGATGGTACTTACGGAAGAAGAGAAAATAATCCGCTACCCCGCGGCCACCATGGAGGGCAGTAAAACCGCCGGAGCAAACAGTCTGCTGAACCATGAAAGGAACTTTTATCGGATAGATGACAGCCGTATTGTTGAAGAAAGCTCAGTATTTAACTGGCTTCCCGAAGAGAACACCACCCGGGACTATATGAACAACAACGGCAACCCGCCTGCCAACGATATGTACCCGGCAGGCGCCATCCCCAACACCACAACAGATAAAAGCAACAAGATTTACCGCCTGAATGGCAGCCAATCCCCAACAGGGCTTGAGTTTATGATAAAAGTAATGGCAGGCGACAGAATAGATATTTTCGGAAAAAGCTACCATACCAACAATACCAATGTAACCAATACCAACAGCACTGCCCTGAATATTCTGGGCATTCTTACCAACCTGCTAATGTCGCCGGGCAATGCCATGGCAGCCAAAGGGGTAACCGCGGGGCAGTTAAACATATTGAACAGCGGGCTAATACCCTCAACATTCATCAGGGGTGATAACAATGAGCCTGTTGCTAAAATCCCGAAAGCTTATATAAACTACTTGTTCTTCGATGAACAGTTTAAATTTGTAAGCGGAAACAGTAGCCGGGTTGGAGCAAACGGTGTTGTAAAAAACCACTGGCAGGTCGATGCCCAATTGCAAAACATCCTGGTTCCAAAAAATGGCTATATATTTGTGTACGTAAGTAACGAAAGTAACTTCAATGTGTTCTTTGATAATGTGCAGGTGATTCACAAGCCGGGAGCATTGTTGGAAGAGACGCATTATTATCCGTTCGGACTTACTATGCAAGGCATCTCCAGCCGTGCCGCTAACATGCTTGATAACAAGTTTGAATACAACGGAAAAGAAAAGCAAGAAAAAGAGTTTAATGATGGTTCAGGGTCAGAGTGGTACGATTACGGAGCAAGGATGTACGACCCACAAATAGGCAGATGGCATGTTCAAGACCCACTTGCTCCCAAATGGCATCATTATTCTCCTTATAACTATGCAATCAATAATCCAATAATTTTTGTAGACCCTGACGGACGAGATTTAATTCTTGCCGGTGATAAAGAAGCACAGGACGCATATTTAAAAATGTTACATGCTTCAACAGGGAATAATTACAAAATTGAAAACAATAAACTGATTTTAGTTGGTGAGGATAAAGACTTCAAGGGGACTAAGTCAGAAACTCTTATTAAAACCATCTCTAACATTATAGGTTCAAAAGATATTTATAATATTAGTTTGGTTGGAGCAAAAGGAGATGATAAAGATGTTTTTATAGATAGTTATACCAAAGGTAAAATTGATGTTACAGATTTAACTACGTTAGGTGAAGGAAGCACTGCATTACAGGGGGCTGCAATTGGACATTTTCTAAATGAAATACAAGCAGAAGCAGGTTACAGTACAGCAGATGAAAAAACGAGGGAAACGATGTTCAATAAAGCCCATACACCAAGTTTAGGAGTTGAAGGAACAATTTTTGGTGAGTTGGTGGGTGATAAAAGCATTACGACAAGAACAGATTATCCTACTGGTGCAGCAGTCGGCGGCTTTCAAACTATTCTTTACAAATACAATGATGCTAATCAGTTTGAGTTACAGCAAGGGGCTACATCAACAACTAAGCAAACAAAGGTAGAATTAGCACCAGGAGTATTTGTTCCAGCAAATGAAGTAACTACTGTTCCTACGGGCCAATTAAAATCTGTGAAGAAGAAAAATTAAACTATGAGTGTAAAACTTTTATCATATTTTTTTTGCTTCACAATCTGTAGTTGCAAAAATTATTCTCAATTAACCTTAAATCAGGTTAAATATATAGGCTCTTCTTATAAGAGTTCACTCAATAAAAGCTTTGTTACTAATCAGCTTAATTTTTTGAATAAAGAAGATACTGTGTATATAAACTTACGGCTTCCTTTTGATAGCAGTAATAATAATATAATCAATGAGGGATTGTATTATTCTTGCAAATTAGTTACTGATAGTTCTTATTCCTTTACTCTAAAAAAGTCAAATTATAATGCGATACCTAATGAATGGAATAGCTACTATAGAATTAATGCTAAATTCTTAAACGGAAAAAGGAAGTCAAAGTTTATAGAGATAAAAAAAGATACAGAATATTTATATAAAGGCAACTACGGAAAATTTATAGACATTAATAATGAATTGTATGAAATTATACTGTTGTCGCCAGCTTCAAATTGTGCTTTACAGCATTAAATTCCAACCATAAATAAAACAACAAAGCCCCTCACGGGGCTTTTGTATTTTACAGCTTTCAGCTTTTAGCCTGCGTTGGTGTTGTCCTCAAGCGAAAGCCCCTCCCAACCCGCCGCCGTTGTACCTGTCTTGCCCCTGTTGGTGTTCCCCTTTTTTTAGGCGTAACCTCCACCAGAGTAGTCGCCGTTGCGGTGTATTTTCACCCGCAACTCCTTCATTTAAACAAAGCCGAAAATTTCATCCCCGATAATGACTTAACAACCTGAACCTATCAGCCTGCAAAAAGTAAAAGGATGTCGAGGCTTATAGACACTTTTCGGGAAGGGTAACCAGGCCTACCTTTAACGAATTAAGGTGCGTGTAATTCAACTTTTGCAACATAACTTCTTCCAAATAGATATCTCAGTCCCAGCCCTGTCTCCGCCAAAGCGGGCCACAGCGTATTAAGGGCACAATACCCGAACCTTTTCCTTTTAGCTTAAAACCCTATGGCTTTTTATAATAGGCAGGGAGTCCGGGGAAATGGAGTTGTTGGTGATAAACAACAACGGCGAAAAAGGCAGGTGTTTTTCACTGGCTCCTCAACCACTCTTCCGCAAATCCATCCACGCTATTTTGCCCATATACACAAAAACGCCCCGGCCTATGCTTCCATAAACCGGGGCGGTGAACGCTTGTCTTTTTTTCCTTTACCCCACTTAATAATCAATCACCTGCTCTTCAATCACCTCAGGCAATTCCCTCCACGCATACACCTGGTTGCGCAGTTGCGGTTCAAAGCCCGCCTCGCGTATGGCATCCTGTATGCTTTTGTACGTAAACCGATGCGGGGCACCGGCCGCGCTTACCACGTTTTCTTCCAGCATGATGCTGCCAAAATCGTTGGCGCCGGCATGCAGGCACATTTGCGCCACGCTTTTTCCTACGGTAAGCCAGCTTGCCTGTATGTTGGTAATGTTGGGTAAAAAGATACGGCTGATGGCAATCATGCGGATGTATTCCTCGCTTGTGGTAAGGTTATGTACCCCGCGTATGCGCGTAAGCAGGGTATCCACATCCTGAAAAGTCCAGGGGATGAAGGCGGTAAACCCATACGTACCTTCGGGCTTCAGGCTTTGTACGTAGCGTATTTTTTCAAGGTGTTCAAACCGCTCGCGGAGGGTTTCCACATGGCCAAACATCATGGTGGCGCTGGTGGGCAGGTTCAGCTTATGGGCTTCGTGCATTACATGGAGCCATTCCTGCGCACCGCACTTGCCCTTGCTGATGAGGCGGCGTACCCGGTCCACCAGGATTTCGGCGCCGGCGCCGGGCAGGCTGTCCATGCCCGCATCTTTCAGCGCTTTCAGCACTTCGGCATGGGTACTTTTTTCCAGTTTGGTGATATGCGCCACCTCGGGCGGCCCGAGGGCATGCAGGCGAATATCAGGAAATTCGGCCTTAATGGCGCGGAAAGTGTCAACGTAAAACTGCAGCCCAAGTTCGGGATGGTGCCCGCCCTGCAGCAACAACTGATCGCCACCCCACCGGATGGTCTCTTCAATTTTTTTACGGTAGGTGGGCATATCGGTGATGTAGGCTTCTTCATGACCGGGTATGCGGTAAAAATTGCAAAACTTGCAATTGGCAATGCAAACGTTGGTGGTATTGACGTTGCGGTCTATTTGCCAGGTTACTTTTCCATGCGGCACTGCCTGTTTACGAAGGGTATCGGCTACCTGCATCAGGTCTGCGAGCGGGGCTTTTTCAAACAGGTACATGCCTTCTTCTACCGAAAGCCATTCTTTATTAAGCGCCTTTTGATAAAGGCTTTGGATGTCCATAATACGGTTGTATAAAAAAGTGAGTTGCAAAAATACAAGGTAATAACAGGTGAAGTCCCTTTGGGTTTTGTGGGTATGTGAAAAAAAAGTAGATCGATAATTTTTTGATTGTTAATCTTTAATTAACATATTTACGGTTTGATTGTTAACTGAAACTACAAAAACATCAGCTTATGAGAAAACGATTACAACTGATGGTGGGGCTTGCCTTTGCGCTATTGTTGGGTGCGCAGGCAAATGCACAAACCACCGTATCGGGCAAAGTGGTTAACCCAAAGGGTGATCCTCTTGCCGCGGTAAACATCCAACTCAAAGGGACCAACACCGGCACGGCCTCCGGCGAAAACGGCAGTTTTTCCCTGACCATACCGTCAGGCAGCAACCGTTCCCTTGTTTTTACCCTTGTGGGGTATTTGTCGCAAACGGTACAGGTAGGTCAGCAGACATCTGACCTGCTGATTGAAATGAAGGAAGACATTTCGAACCTCGAACAGGTGGTAGTAACAGGCCTTGCCACCAAAATCAAAAGGGGCAACCTTGCCAATGCCGTTACCTCCATTAATGCCAAGGAACTGACCGGAACCACACAGATTCAAACGGCTGACGGGGCGCTGTACGGAAAAATCCCCGGGGCAAACATCCGTCAGAACGGCGGGGCGCCCGGTGGTGGTCTTTCCATTCAATTAAGGGGTATCTCGGCCCTGACAGGCAACGCAAACCCGCTGATCATTATTGACGGGGTGTATGCCAACAACGATTTTCAAAGAACAGGCCGTGCCACCATTACACAGGCCGGCGCATCTACTCAGGACGATGGAAGCAACCGTCTTGCCGACATTAACCCAGCCGAAATTGAGAACATTGAAGTGCTGAAGGGGCCTTCTGCGGCTGCCATTTATGGAACCCGCGCCAACAACGGTGTAATCATCATTACCACCAAAAAAGGTGCTGCCGGAAAAACGAAAATCAGCTTTAATCAGGACATCGGATTCGGTGACCCGCTCAGGTTGCTTGGTACCGACGACTGGACCGTGGAAAAAATCAACTTTTTCTTTCCTGCAGCCCGTCGCCAACAGGAAATCGACCGCCTGAATGCGGCCATTGCCAACGGAACCAAAACCGATTTTGAAAAGCTGTTTTACGATAACAAAGCTACCCTGAGCAATACCCGCCTGAGCATTTCAGGGGGTAATGAAAAGACCAAATTCTATCTGAATGGTACCATTACCAACGAAGATGGTGTGGTTCGCCGTACCGGTTTTGAAAGGTATTCCGTAAGGGCCAATATTGACCACCGCATCAGTAAAAACCTTTCCATCGGTGTCAATTCCAACTACCTGCGGACCAATACAGACCGTGGATTTACCGGAAACCAAAACAACACCGGCGCATCTATCGGCTATAATATTGCCTACATTCCTAATTACTTCAACATTAAGCCCGACCCGGTTACCGGTCGTTATCCCGACGTAGATTATGGCGGCCCGCGCGAAAATCCGCTTGCCGTAACGGATAAGGCCACCAATAATTCGGTGGTAAACCGCTTTATCATGGCAGCCAACCTCGACTGGAAAATTTTTGAAACGCAGCGTTCATCCCTGAAGGCCGTATTGAATGGCGGTGTGGATTATGTACAAAATACCACCCTTATCCATATGCCTGAAGATCTGCAATTCCAGCGCGGTCAGGCCAACCCGGGCGATGTTTTGCATGGTAAAACCGAAGCAACCAATACCAATTTCCAGGCAGCCCTTGTATTTAATACAGAGGTAAAAGATGTAAGTCTGACAACACAGGCCGGTTTGGTAAGACTCGATTTTGAAAGCGATGCCCTGTTTGTAAGGGGCCGTGGTTTAGCGCCGGGACAGATTAACGTGCAGCAGGCAACGGTTCAATCCATTGATCAGCAATTTTTCAGTAAGGTTAGCGAAGCCGGGGTATTTGTACAGCAGGAAGCCAACTGGCAGGATAAGATCATCGGTACTGTGGGAATCCGCTGGGACAAATCCACCAACAACGGTGATTACAAAAAGTATTATGCATTTCCAAAGGCATCATTGGCAGCAAACCTGACCAAGATGGGGCTGTTTGACAACTCAAATGTGATCAGCCAATTGAAGCCGAGGATTGCCTATGGTGAAGCTGCAGGTCCGGTTCCGTTTGGAACAACCTTCACATCGCTGGGCTCTACCAACATCGGCGGATTACTGGGAAGCGCGCCCAATACAACGGTTGGCAATGCAGCCATTGAGCCTGAGTTTGCCACCGAACTTGAATTTGGCATTGATGCCGGATTTTTCAATAACCGCCTGCAGTTCGAAGGTACTTATTACATCAAGAGAACAAAGAATAACCTCCAGAGCCTTGTTCTTTCTCCCACTTCCGGTTTTGTGAATACCACGAGTAACGAAGCTGAACTGGAAAACAAGGGTATTGAACTTGCGGTGAGCGGTGTGGTTTTACAAAAGAAAAACCTTCGCTGGTTTTCGCGCCTCATGTGGTGGAAGAATGATGTGATAACCACTTACCTTGGTGTGCCGGCCTATAACACAGGGGCTTTCGGAACTGCGCTTGGCACTTTTGCCATTCAGCAGGGCATCAGTCCGCTTACCATTGTGGGTACACCGGCTATTCCCGGCGGTGGCGTCAATGGATTTACCGTTTGGGGCCTGAATCAGCCGGACTGGACTTCATCGTGGTACAACACATTGAACCTGCCCGGTAACCTTGAGTTTTCCTTCCTGATGGAATACCGCAAGGGTGGCGACAATATCAACCTTACTTCATTCCTGACCGATGGTGGCGGAACAACAAACGGATGGTTTGAGGATGACAACAAGGATGGGGTACCTAACGGTCGTCAGCGTCCTCCGGAGCCATATAACAACGCCGGTCGCTGGGTACAGGATGCAACCTTCTTTAAGCTAAGGGAAGCGGGTCTGTTTTACAATGTTCCCCAAACCCTCACTCAAAAGTGGTTTAAGGGTGTGGTGGAAAAAATCCGTTTGGGTGCTTCCGGCAACAATATCTTCATGGCAACCGACTACGAAGGGTACGATCCTGAAACATCAACCTTTGGTGCAACCACATTGGCCAACAACGTTGACATTGCACCTTATCCAACCACCCGCCGTATATTCTTCCACATCGGAATAGATTTCTAACACCTAATTGAAATGAATATGATAAAGAATAAATTTCTATCAGCCATAATAGCGGGAGGGCTTTTGTCGGGAATGACGGCCTGCAACCCGCTGAATACCAATCCTGTACAGGATCCGAATAACCCCTCGGTAGGCAGTGTTACCAATAATGCTTCGAGGGCACAGATACAGTTTCTGGTTACAGGCCTTGAAGCCCGCCACCGTGGGTATGTGTTTACGGCCACGGCCGGTTTCGGCACATTTGGCCGCGAGGTGTGGTACCTGAACGCAAGTGACCCCCGCTGGCAAACCGACTGGCTTGGCCAAAACGGACGCCGTCCGGATGCATCCTATTTTGGATTTGGCGCCAACGGCGGAACGGTGTATGCCGGTGCTTATCAAACCATACGGCAGGCCTACGTACTGCGCGATGCTGCCAATAATACCACGGCACTCACCGAAACAGAGAAAAAAGCCGTTGCAGGCCTTGCAAAAACCATTGCGGCCTATCAGTATCTTTTACCGGCCATATGGCGCTACGACAGCATCAGGGTTGATGTAGAGGATCCCCTGAATCCGGGGCCGTATGTACCCTATCAGGAGGCGCTGGCTTATGTAAGCAACCTGCTGAACGATGGCCTGAATGACCTGAATGCTGCCGGTACCGGCAACTTCCCGCTGATCCTGACGGCAGGCTGGGCAGGCTTTAACACCATTGACGGAATCAAACGGGTGAACCGTGCCATTGCTGCAAGAACTTTCCTTTATCGCGGACAATGGCAGGAGGCACTTACAGCCTGTGATGCATCTTTTATGAACCTTAGCGGCAACCTCAATGCGGGTCCTACCCATGTTTTTGGCGCTCCGCCCGATGCATTTAACCCGTTGTTTTTTGTGCGCGATGCCAATGTGAGTACCATGATTGTGGTCCATCCTTCGGTGCTGCGCGATACCACAGCCAACGATGCACGGGTAAGAACCAAGTTTTACCGCCGCACATCGCCGGTAACTGTTTCGAGCGATGCAGGCACGCTGAGCGGTCAGTATCAGGATAACCGTTTTGCAGCCAATACTTCACCCGTATCATGGATCCGGAACGAGGAATTGATCCTGATCAAAGCAGAAGCACACGCAAAGCTGAACCAGGGAACCAATGCGGTAAATGCCATCAATATCATCAGAAACGCAGCCGGTATTGGCAATTATGGAGGCGCTACTACAGAATCAGCCCTGATTGATGAAATACTCTATCAGCGCCGTTACTCTTTGTGGGCAGAACCATGGGGCCACCGCTGGATCGATTGCCGCCGCAACAACCGTATAAACGACATCGATGTTTCTTTCGATGGCGGAACCCGCTTTACCGGCTTCCCCAAACCGCAAAGCGACGTTAACTGGGATATTTACACAGGCGGTTAAACTGTTTTCACTTAAAATTGCGAATTTTAATGAAGTTGCCCTCAACAGGGCAACTTCTTTTTTTGTTTGATGTAATACACGAGAACTGAAAGGTTAATTTTACAGACCGGATTATGCACTTGAACAGGGGAACTATAATTAAAACTGCCTGCCTGATATTTTTGTATTGGATAGCCCTTACCGGATTTTGCCAATACGGAACACCTCCGCCCCCCAAAAAAACCAAAGGCCCTGTACCCATTACGGAGTTCGGGTTTTCACAACTTTATGGTGGAATCATCATTGTTCATGCCACCATTGACAACCTTAAGGATTCACTGAATTTTATACTCGATACAGGCAGCGGAGGCATTTCATTGGACAGCAGCACGGTGGAGGAATTTAATATACCTGCCGTTCCAAGCAGCAGGACCATCCGGGGTATTGCAGGGGTAAGAAAGGTGGACTTTGCTTACAACCATACCTTGAACCTTCCCGGTCTTTCGGTAGACAGCCTTGATTTTCACATAAACAACTACGAAATGCTGACCGGGGTTTATGGAATGAAAATTGATGGCATTATCGGTTACAGTTTTTTAAAAAGGTATATCATAGCCATCGATTTTGACAGGCATACCATCTCCGTTTTTCCGCAGGGTCCATTTAAGTACCCGCAGGGTGGCCATATTCTCAGGCCGGCCATTACGGCCCTGCCCATGCAGTACGCCGAAATCACCGAAAACGAAACATTTCGGTCAAGGTATTTTCTGGACACCGGTGCGGGCTTATGCTTACTTCTCAGTCAGCAGTTTACCGGAGACAGCGCTGTTTTTAGCAAACAAAAAAGGTTTTATACCTCGGTGGCAGAAGGTATCGGAGGGAAAAAAACCATGCTGGTAACTACCCTGAAAAAATTCAAACTCGGGCCTTATAAATTCCGGAAAATGCCGGTATATGTTTTTGATGATGAATATAATGTTACTACTTATCCTTTTTTGGCCGGACTCATCGGGAATGACCTTTTGAGAAGGTTCAATATGACCATCAATTATGCGAAAAGTGAATTTCACCTTGTTCCCAACAATAGTTTCAGGGAGGCATTTGATTATGCATATACCGGCTTTAATATGTTTCAGGAAGGAATGGAAGTAATTATTATGGATGTGATGCAAGGTTCCCCTGCAGAAAAAGCAGGTTTAAAAGACGGCGATGTGATTATCAGTATTGGCAATAAATTCGCAGGCGATTTACAGACCTATAAAAATATTCTTCAGCAGCCTGGCAATAAAGTAAAAATGGTGATCTCACGAAACGGTGCGCTCCAGGAAATAAAACTGAACATCGTTTCCATTAAAGAAAAAAACAAAAAGCTATTCAAATCATGATATCATTTGACAGATTTACCCTTGACAACGGATTGACCGTAATCGTTCACCCTGACCAGAGTACACCCATGGCAGTCGTAAATGTGATGTACAATGTAGGCGCCCGTGATGAGAATCCCGAAAAAACCGGATTTGCCCATTTATTTGAGCACCTGATGTTTGGGGGCAGTATAAATATTCCTGAATATGACGAACCCCTTCAGATGGCAGGCGGCGAAAACAATGCATACACTACCAACGACCTCACCAATTATTTTCTGCAATTACCGGTTCAAAACCTTGAGACAGCATTCTGGCTTGAAAGCGACCGCATGCTGAGCCTTGCCTTCAGCGAGAAAAGCCTTGAGGTACAGCGAAAGGTGGTATGTGAAGAATTTAAGGAACATTACATCAACAAGCCTTATGGTGATGTATGGCACAAAATGCGTGAGCTTGCCTACACAACCCATCCATACCGGTGGATGACCATCGGAAAAGAACTGAAGCATGTAGAAGATGCAAGCCTTCAGGATGTAAAAGATTTTTTCTTTAAACATTATACTCCATCCAATGCCATTCTGGCCGTGGCCGGACCCGTTACGGTACCTCAGGTAAAAACGCTTGCAGAAAAATGGTTTGGTCCCATCCCTGCAGGAAAAAAATACGAACGCACGCTCCCGCGTGAACCCCGTCAAACCGAAGACCGCAGCCGGGATGTACAGGCCAATGTTCCATTGGATGCCTTGTATAAAACCTGGCACATGCCGGCAAGGCTTGAGGATGGATACTATGCAGCCGACCTGATTACGGAAATTATGGGTGCCGGCGGTTCTTCAAGGCTGTTTCAAAGCCTGGTAAAAGAGCAACAGTTGTTCAGCAACATTGAGTGCTATCATTTTGGTTCGGTAGAACGGGGGCTGATGACCGTTGAAGGAAAACTGGTAAAAGGCGTATCTATGGAAAAAGCAGAAGCGGCTGTGGAGGCTGAAATAGAAAAACTGCTGAACAATGGGGTAACCGAGGCTGAATTGCAAAAAGCAAAAAACAAAACCGAAAGTGTGGTTGCTTTCGAAGATATGAGCCTGATGAACCGTGCCAACAACCTTGCCTTTTACGAGTTGCTGGGTGATGCCGCATTGATGAATACCGAACTGGCAAAGTTTCAGACCGTAACGGTGGACGGATTGCTGTCGGAGGCGCGCGAAATTTTCAGAAAGGGTAATTGCAATACGCTGCGATATTTTGCCGCCAATTAACCGGCTATAAACCAACCGGCTACAACACACAAAGCTCCGGCAAAATAGCCGGCATATACTTCGGATGGATTATGGGCCTCCCGCAACAGCCTTGCGGTTCCGGTAAGGCCTGCAAGGATAAGTGCCGCAGACAGAATGCCCGAAGGCCAAAACGGATCATTGGCCATCATAAGAAATGAAAAGGCTACAAGCCCCCCCATGCCAATGGTATGAAGACTGATCTTCATGAATATATTCATAAACATAGCGGCACTGCTGCATAAAAAAATCCCCATCAGCCATTGCACAAGCGGAACGGGAACATTGTCAAGATTTCTTGCAACGTTCCAGGCCCAGAAATAAAAAATAATATTGGCTACCAATGGAAAAATCCTTTCGCGTTGCGTCTCAAGCTGAAGACCCCTGGTAAAGCCAAGCCTCCACAGCAAAAAAGCGATGAGCGCAGGAAACAGGATGGTATTGATCAATACCATGACAAACAGCCGGAACCTGGCAGGTTCATCGAGCAGTAATGTATATAAAGGGTGCCTGAGTAAAATGATGCCCGCAACCATAGCGGGTACAAACAGCGGATGCAACAGGTAGGAAATAACCTGTGCGGTACGGCGCCAAATGGGTGCATGTAATGCAGGCGTATGGTTGGACATGAAAATCTGATTGGCTGCAAATGTAACCCGTAAGGAATATTTTTTACCAAAATACCAACGAATTGCCTGATGGCTTTTTAGTTCCTTTGCAACTATCTATGGAGAACAAAAGACGTATTGTTTTTTTGATAAATCCGATTGCCGGCACCCGTTCCAAACACGGACTTGAAGAATTCCTGGCAAATCAATGCAGGCAACGCTCCATAGATTACATGATGGTGCATAGTACCAAAACAACCGTTCCTGAAACCATTCGTGTACATCTGCACGACTTTAAGGCTACCGACCTTGTTGCCTGCGGCGGCGATGGCACGGTCAATCTTGCTGCGGCAGCAGTAGCTCACAGCGCTGTAAACCTTGGAATCATTCCGGTTGGAAGCGGAAACGGACTTGCACGTACAGCCAACCTGCATGCTTCCCCCTCCAAAGCCTTTCAGGTTATTCTGAACGGGAAGCTTCAGCTCACCGATGCATTTATGGTAAACGGCCATTTTGCCTGTATGCTCAGCGGCCTTGGTATGGATGCAGAAGTAGCAGAACGTTTTTCAAAAAGTCACCGGAGAGGAATGGTAACGTATACCACCGAAACCCTTGTGCAGTTCTTCAAATCCCAGCCAATCAATTTTGGGATAGAGATTGATGGCTTCAGGTTTTTTACCGATGCCTTTTTTATCAGTGTGGCAAACAGCAACCAATTTGGAAACAATGTAACCATTGCCCCCCTTGCAAGCCTCCACGACGGGCTTCTTGATATTATCATCGTTCAAAAAATGCCCAAAGCCACTTTGCCCTTTGCGCTGCTTGCACAGCTAAGGCATAACAAGCTAATGAAAAACTGGGTGGAAAAGATTGGCACCCAAACCATTTTATACCTGCAGGCAAAAGAAATCCGCATTCACAATCCCAAACATGCCCATTTACATATTGACGGCGATCCGGTACCGGTTGGTGAAGACGTACATTTCAAAATAATCCCCGGCGCATTCAATCTGTGGGTACCCTGATGCCAATGCCCTTCAACTTTTTTGAAGAAATACTTCTCCGGATCTTTTCTTATGCGAACTTCCGATAATGCTTTTGCTGCGCGGGCAATGAAAATAGTATGAAAATTCTTTATGCGAAGCCATAAAGCGTATGAATGAATTTAAGGAAATGTCACGATGGCCACACCATACAATCATATCACCGGCACGAAGGGTTTGTTCCCATTCTTTGAAGGTACCATTCAGCAGGAAAACCTCCGCCAACACATCATTCTGACGCAAAATGTCACCTACCCTTTCCCCATCTTCCTTACTGCCGGCAACCCATGCTTTTTTGTAACTTGTAAATTCGATATAGTTTTTTTCTGTAGCTGCCCTTTTATGATGAATAAGAAGGTTTACTGTTTTGGAAAAAAACCGGATTACTCCTGAAAAGATTTTGACTATCCCGGAAACTGAGGCCTTCATAACAATGGCGCAAACAATGAAGATCCTGAAAAAGGAAGCGGGTCCGGAAGCATAATGCTTTTGCACAAACTGTGCCATTGCCTTATAAAAAAGTACGTGGTACTTCAGACTGCCGCGATTGGTACTTTCGCCTTTAAAATGAATGATACCGGCATCGGCTACATACCATGTTTGCCATAAAATATCCTTCGAAGGCAATTTTGTTTGGTTAATGCGGTAGCTCAGGTCAATATCTTCACCATACATAAAAAATCTTTCATCAAAGCCTCCTGTAACATCAAGTACTTCTTTTCTCACCATCACAAAAGCACCTGCAAGCACTTCGACAGGATTGTTTTCATGGTCAGGCAAATGCCCCATGTAGTATCGTGCAAAAACCTTTGAACGCGGGAAGATATGGTGTAAGCCGAGCAGTTTGCAGACCGATGTAAAAAGGCCCGGGTTGCCCCTTTTGCTTTCAGGTAAAAAGGTACCGCTTCCATCCAGCATTTTTACCCCAACCGCGCCCGCTTGCTCATTTTCTTCAAAGAAACGGATACAGGTTTGCAAAGCATTTTCCGGAACCAGCGTATCCGGATTTAAAAACAGGACAAACTCGCCGCAGACATTTTTCAGCGCCTGATTATTGGCCCTGCCAAATCCTTCATTGGTTTGGTTTTCCAGCCATTTTACATCAGGAAAAACAGCTTTCAGTTCCTTCCAGCCATCATCGGTACTTGCATTGTCCACTACCCAAACTTCGGAATCCATTCCTGCAAGGGCCGCTTCAAGGCTGAAGAGGCATTGCTCCAGAAAGGCGCGAACGTTGTAATTGACAATAATGACGGATAGCTTCATGCCTGAACGGTATTGGATGGCGAATTACGATTATTTTCGGTTATTTGCCGCATGCTTTCACAAATACTACGCGAAGCCGCCGGGGCCGGGGCAGCACAGCTTCGTCATTACTTTAATAATCCCGATCTGAAAACCTCCGTAAAATCAGGCGGTATCAATGACCTTGTAACCGAAGCGGACCATGCTTCGGATGCAGCCATCATTGAAGTGATCCGCAAAAACTATCCGGACCATTTCATACTAAGCGAAGAAACGGGCAATGTTCCGACCAACAGCGATTTCAAATGGATCATCGACCCTATCGATGGCACCATCAATTTTGCGCAAGGCATACCCATTTGCTGCGTTAGTATTGGTATTGAAAAAGACGGGGAGATGATCATGGGAGCGGTGTATGCTCCATTCCTTGACGAATTCTTTTTTGCAGAAAAAGGTAAAGGGGCTTTTTTAAACGACAAGCCGATATCCGTTAGTAAACAACATGAGCTTAAGCACGCCTGTCTGGTTACAGGATTCCCTTATCACTACCTTGACTCCCCCAATGGCCCGCTGCAGGTTTTTGAACGGTTCATCCGCAAAGGCGTACCTGTTCGTCGTCTTGGCAGCGCAGCCATTGATCTTTGCTGGGTAGCCGCGGGGCGCTTCGATGGTTTTTACGAGCACAAGCTGAATGCATGGGACAGTGCCGCAGGCTTTTTGCTGGTAGAAGAAGCGGGAGGGAAGGTGACGGATTTTGAAGGGCACTATTACAGCCCATATCAACCCCATTTATGTGCAACGAATGGATTGATTCATGAGGAATTGCTGAAGGT